>NZ_PJBM01000208.1:0-8508 GCF_002836075.1 Shewanella sp. GutDb-MelDb
ATTTTCCCTGCCAGATAACAGCGAAAAGTTCTCTCAAGTCAATCTCATCATCTGACGGAGCCGGAGTAAACTGTTGACCCTGTGTATATTTATTTATTTCATTCGACATTTAAAACTTATCTCATTATTTAAGTTTTTGAATACGGTTGACAGAACGCTTCGCTAACTAAGTCAGCGTTCCATTATCCGTGAGGCCAAAGACCGCTTTGCGGTCTAAAGATTAGCGACTGTGGCGAATGCGACTGCTGTGTTGTATATGATGCTGGTGACTTGTGTCCAAAGCGTTAGGCTGTCTTTGTATTCAGTGTCTAACGGTACGATAATAGTATCGCCAGGTTGCAGGCTTGATTCACTGCTGAACCACATTGAATGACTTGGAAGCATTACTGAGCCATCGGCTTTAATAACATACGTTCGGTCATCATCCGCGCGTTCTCTTGCGCCACCCGACATAGCAAGATATTGGTCGATGGTTTGGCCGTCTTTAAATCGATGTGTGGCTGCGTGCTGGACTTCACCCATAACCGCAACAGTCTGCTTAGTCGATGGGATGTATAGAACATCTTTATCTTCCAATTGCAGGTCTGCTTGCTCAATGCCTACGGATACAGCTGAGAGATCAACCACTAAACGACCCACTGCTTTAATGGTTTCGAGATCGGTTAACATTAACTGCGCATCGCTATAATTTACAACGTTACCGTCTTTCGAAACACCACGAGTAGCAATATCACGGCGTAATTGGTCAGCAAGCTTTTTAATTTCTAATTGCTCTTGTTGACGCACAGACTCGCGGACAAATACTGATGAAGGCAGGTATGCATATGAAGTAAACCCACCTGCACGATTTAGTACATCCGCTAACGTCTCACCGCGGCGGATATTGTAAGTGCCTGGGAACTTAACTTCTCCGCGTATTTCAACTGACTTATTTTCTTGCCAATCTGGGGTGGTCATTACCGTTAAGATATCGCGGCCTTTCAGCAACACATTTTGTTGTGCATCGCCCTGCAAGGCAAGATCAAGCGCTATATTCTTGTGGTTAATAGAGGACCCATCAGCAGTGGTGAACGTGCTTGTAAGTTCGGCGCGTATTGTATAAGCCCCTTCTTCTAGGCCTCCGGCAGCATTAACTAAGTCTTGAACTCGCGCATTGATTGCAAGAGGATAAATACCAGGGTTATTCACTTTACCGTTGATGGCAACAGCCTGAACACCTGTACCGGCTCGACCTTGATTATTAAGCTTCATAATCACTGGATAAAGCAATTCACTGCGATTCATCACGCTGCTTAGCTTGATTAAATCTCTATCTTCAAACAGGTTGACCAACATCTTGTTGACCTCACCTTTGATTGCGGTGTTTTCGTTTTCTTCAGCTTTACTGTTGATTGCGATACCGCCTAACTCTGAACGGTCGGCAAATTTCTGTTGATTCAGTTGAGAGAAACCCGCTTTAAACAAATCGTTGCCAATAAGTGAGTCACCTGCTAACGATTGTACTTTCTTAACGCGTTCTTTGACTAACTTATTCAGTTCATAGCGGTTCTGAGTCATATCGCTGAAGTTAAAAAAGATGACCTTGTCACGTGGTCGAAGCATTAGATCTTGAGATGCAACCTTGCCGTTAATCGCTTGTGATGGCGAGAATTGATAAACCTGAATATCACCCTGCTTATTCATTTCGCGCACTATAATAGCGTACTCTAAATCCGCTGAAACCGTTAAGTCGCCCCAAATAGATGGGACTAAGTCACTGACCTTTTGTCCTTCAAACCACTGATACTTTCCAGGCCGAACAACTGCACCGACAACGGTGAGTGCGTCTTCATATTGTGATGCTGCACTTTTTACGCGTATCACATCACCTGCAATAGCTGGAGTCGCTTTGCCTTTTTTAGAGGTAAGATCGACATTAACGATGGTTCTAAGGCTATTACTATTAAATCGCTCTACACTGCTACGTTTTGGATAAGCGCCAGGTTTAATACCCGCCGACATTTCAATAACCTGCGCCATTGTTTCGTGCTTTTTAAGCTCGTAAATAGCCGGACGTCGAACTTCGCCAGTAACGCTGACTAATCCGCCTACCGATGGAATAAATACCACATCACCAGAGCGCAAGCGCATGTCACCAGAGGCATCACCTCGAAGCAACAGGTCGTACAAATCCATGCTGCCAACCAGTTTGCCAGCACGTTTTACTTGAATATTACGTAGCGAACCGATTTCATTAACGCCACCTGCGACAAATAAGGCTTGAGTAATGGTCGATAGGCTCGAGACGGTATACGACCCCGGCTTATAAGCATCACCCGCAACAAAAATGCGAATGGAGCGAAGTTCGCCCATGGTGATATTTGATTGAATACCAATCATCTGCTTTTTAATACGTTGGGATAGGGTTTTTCGTAACTGGCTAAAGTTTAATCCGGTTACAGTGATAGGCCCTAGTTCAGGGAACTGTATAACCCCTTCTCTGTTAATGACTAGGTCATATTCCTTGTTATCTTTACCATAAAGCTGAACTTTGATGTTATCTCCTGGGCCCACAAGATATTCACTCGGGACAGGCACATCCGATACAGGCGCAAAGGTCGTCGGCTCGCCTGCAAAGAGGTCATAACCAAATCGTTTTAGTTCGTTTTTTGCAGCTTCATCTTCAAAAGTAAGTTCTTTGTTTTTATCTTCTTCGTCTGCAGCTCTATTACCCTTACTGCGTCCATCACCACGCGGGTTTACCAACTGAGGGCTTTCTAACTGTTGTTGAGTAGCGGCAGAGCCTCCTAGCATCGATGGACTAATGCCATATTGCTTAGCAAGACGTTGTTGTTCTGATGCCGGCAGAGTTTTAAATTGCTCTATCATTTGCGGAGATGGCATTGCCGCTTGTACTTGACCGCTTAACAGCAGCAAAGCACTTGCGCCAGCTATAATAATTTTTTTGGTTTTATGTAACACCGCGATTAATCTCCGAAGAAAGCAAAAATAATGAAAAAGTCAGCAATCGCTGACTAGCCAGGCCAATTTATAGTAACCCGATGTAATAGAACAAGTGGCCTTGCGACTCAATGGCTGAGCTAACTGACAAAGCTAACGTATAAAGTGTTTAAAGTCGAAAAATCATATTGCTCATTCTTAATGTTCAAGTTTAGTGTTCAGGCCAATAACTGAGCGAACCCGATGTTGAATCTTTTGGGGGAACGCATAAGAAATAACAAAAAAACGTAGGTGATTCATGTATTTTAGACACGCTACCGCCCATGGATTACGGCTTCCAAAGTGCCCATCCGCAATGCGGACATTCCTAATTCACTGACAAAAACACTTAACAACTTACGTAAAAACTAAATTAATACTTAAGCAAGTAGCTAAATAAATTTAGAAAAAATAAAAGTTAGGATTTCGTAAAATAGCTTCACTCAATCTGTTTTCCCGTTTTTCTAAATTAACTTAATTGCTCTCTACCGTTTTACACAACAAATACTAACCCTAGCGTTTAATATTTTTTTACAACTCGGCCACAAAGCTAAATAACACCTCAGAATTGCCTAAGGTCAACAATATCAGCTGTAAATTTTCGTAAATACTATACAGCAATGAAAAGAGTTGAGCAGTAACTCTAAGGGCCTGCATTCGCCAAGTGCTCAAACATTCCGCTACTCATACCATTAAAACTTGCAGTGCTATGTACTGCAACCATGGTCTTGCGTTAAAGATATCGCCTTAGATATCACTCACCACATGACGAATCGCATAAGCGGCACATGTTCGACCGATACATAGCATCATTCCACTTTGCTTTACAGGTCAAAATATAATCTCATTCTATAACGCAGGCTTCTTTGTCGCTAGTAACACATAAGTTGTACTTATCGAAGCGCTATAGCCAATATCCTACAAAAAAAATCGTATTTCACGCACAGAGTTCACACTACTACTTATGATACAAACATATTCAGTTTGTTATGCTTTTTACTTAAAGATATCAATCTAAACGGGTAACATCAGCCTTATCGACAGCAACCCTTTGTTGCTTGCCCATAATGTCGAAGAGTACAAAACAGCGCTTTTCACCATTTTTCTCTTCGAAAACCCCCTCGAGTTCAGCGAAAGGCCCATCGACAAACTTCACTTTATCGCCACATTCAATAGCAGCTTCCGCTGTATTTTGCTGTTCTGAGTCGGTGTTTGGTAGTAACTCGTTTAACCAGCAATGTTCGCGCAGCTTAATGGCTTGAATGATACCGTCATCAACAGCTGTCATCAATTCTTTACAGCCGATGATGCGAATAACGCCTCTGGTGCTATGTATACGCGCAACGCTGGTGATTTGAGGATCAAAATGGACAAAGAGATAACTAGGGAACATAGAGACACGACGAACAGTTACTATTCCTTTATGTAACTTTTCTTCAGGGTAGGTAGGGATATAAGTTTCAATCTCTTGAAGTGCTAGATTCTGCTGCGCTCGAACTTCGCCTCGAGGCTTACAATACAACAGGTACCAAGCTTTCATTAAAACCTCTCCAATATTAAACTTAACAATAGTGAACTCCATTCACGGCGAGAGATTCTAGCAAAAACCACTGTCACAATGAAAGTAAATTCTATCTGTTTTTCCAATACTGGTCTCAAGTCTAGCAAGATATAAATGCATTCGCTTTGAGTGGTTATTATCTCAGCAGTCACTTCCTTAAAATTGACTTAAGGCCCCTTAAAAGGGTATATAAGGTGGGCTTTATCGCATTTGGCGCTATTTTTAGCTTCAAATAATAAAAATTAGAATATAAGCCCGTAACAGTGCGATCAAATACGTTACATATAGATGCTTAAGATAACATTTACAGCGAATATATCTCACGCATTAGGTTAAGCTAATTTAAGCAAAACTATTTCTGTGGTTTTTATTAACCCACAGGTAATCACAAGCTGAAGGTGGAAGAACAAATGAGCGGAATAAAACCCCAGGGGACGATGCTTGGGCATCCGAAGGGACTGTTCCTGTTGTTTACAACAGAATTATGGGAACGATTTAGTTATTACGCGATGCGCGCCATTTTGGTGTTATATCTTGTAGATAAAGTACAAGGCGAAGGCGGTCACGGTTTAGGTTGGACGAGTGCAGATGCCCTCTCTCTTTACGGTACTTTTACTGGTTTAGTCTATTTCACTCCTCTTATCGGTGGCTGGTTAGCGGATAATGTGCTTGGTCAACGTAAATCTATCTATATTGGTGGCGCCTTAATGGCCATCGGTCAATTTACTCTAGCTTTCCCCCATAGTTGGATTCCTGGTTCAGAAACTATGGCCTTTTATATAGGTCTAGGCACACTGATTATAGGTAACGGACTATTTAAGCCAAATATCTCTACCATGGTTGGCGATCTCTATAAAGAAGGCGATCATCGTCGTGATGGTGCATTCACTATCTTTTATATGGGTATCAACGTGGGTGCTGCACTTGCGGGCTTTGTTGTTGCTTGGGCTTATACTTCATTTGGTCAAACTGTCATATTTGAAGGACAAGAAGTCTTCATTAACAACTGGCAAGCAGGTTTCTTCTGCGCTGGTGTAGGTATGATTTTCTCTTTGATTATCCAGTACATATTTGCTCAGAAACTGCTTGGCGATATCGGTCGCTACCCTGCTGCTAAAGTTGATAAAGAAAAGTCAGCTGCAAGCGGTATTGTGCGAAAAGAACCGTTAACCAAAATTGAACGTGATCGCATCAAGGTGATTATGGTCATGGGTCTGTTCACCATCATTTTCTGGGCGGGTTTCGAACAAGCCGGTGGTCTACTTAACCTATTCACTAACGAATTTACCGACCGATCAATTGGTAGCTTTGAAGTACCAACGACTTGGTTCCAGTCTCTGAATGCTATTTTCATCGTTGTTTTTGCCCCAGTAATTGCTTCTATCTGGATCCGCTTGGGTAAGAACGAGCCTAACTCTCCAGTTAAGTTTGCCCTTGGCTTAGTTCTACTCGCTGTCGGTTTCCTATTTATGATGGGTGCTGTTATGGAAATGGACGGTAGTGCCGATGTTAAGTCAAGCATGTGGTGGTTAGTCGGTGCTTACTTCTTCCATACAATGGGTGAACTATGTTTGTCTCCTATTGGTTTGTCTATGGTGACTAAGCTTGCTCCATTGCGTATTGCTTCGTTACTTATGGGTGCATGGTTTCTCTTTATTGCTGCGGCCAATAAGATTGGTGGTATTGTTGGTTCATTCATCGGCCACGATGGTACTAAAGAAGAACAATTGGCTAACGCCATGGGGATCTTTGCTGGTATAGCAATCACTGCAACAGTTTCTGGCATCATCCTTTACTTCATGGCTGATAAGCTTGTTAATTGGATGCACGGCGCTGAAGGCCATGCAGACACTGAAGAAGAAATTCTTGAGCAAGAGATTGCCGTTACTGCAGAGCATGAAGCTATCAAGAGATAGTTAAAGGCCGGTTTAGAGCCGAATGAGCTGAGAGCCGGATAAGTGCCGGTTTAAGCTAAGACGGTTTAGAGTCGGTTAAAAGCCGGTTTGGAGCCGAATGAGCTGAGACGGTTTAGAGCCGGATAAGCTAGAAAACAGCAAAGCCAGAAGAGTTTATCTTCTGGCTTTTTGTTTGGGTAAAGAAAATCCGATTGTAAGACGAGAGAAGGTAAAAGCCGGTTTGGAGCCGAATGAGCTGAGAGCCGGTTTAGAGCCGGATAAGCTGAGATGGTAAAAGACGGTTAAAGCCGAGTTAAAGCCGGAAAAGCTAGAAAACAGCAAAGCCAGAAGAGTTTATCTTCTGGCTTTTTGTTTGAGGAAAATTAGGTAAACGGCGGGGATCGGTTAAAAGCCGGTTTGGAGCCGAATGAGCTGAGAGCCGGATAAGTGCCGGTTTAAGCTAAGACGGTTAGAAGCCGAGTTAAAGCCGGATGAGCTAAGACGGTTAAAGCCGAGCTAGAGCCGGAAAAGCTAGAAAATAGCAAAGCCAGAAGAGTTTATCTTCTGGCTTTTTGTTTGGGTAAAGAAAATCCGATTGTAAGATGAGAGAAGGTAAAAGCCGGTTTGGAGCCGAATGAGCTGAGAGCCGGATAAGTGCCGGTTTAAGCTGAGATGGTAAAAGACGGTTAGAAGCCGAGCTAAAGTCGAAAATCGATTAAGTGCCGGTTTAAGGCCGGATGAGCTGAGAAAGTGACAAGCCGATTTAAGCTGAGACGGAAAGAGCGAAGGTTCTGGGAGCCGAAGAGTGCTGAGATGGTAAAAGACGGTTAGAAGCCGAGTTAAAGTCGAAAATCGATTAAGTGCCGGTTTTGAGCCGGATAAGCTGAGATGGTAACAAGCAGGTTTAAGCTGAGACGGTTAGAAGCAGAGTTAAATCCGAATGAGCTGAGATGGTAAAAGACGGTTTGGAGTCGGTTAAAAGCCGAGATAAAAGCCGAGATAAAAGCCGAGATAAAAGCTGGTTAGAGCTGGATAGAGTTGAGCTGAGGTGAAGTAAGGTTTGATAAAATATTTGAGGTTTTTTGGTTAAGTGAGTAATCTTTTCTTTGTGCGAATAAGGGCGGCTGTCATCATTATTATACTTTCTGTTTCTCTAATTAATTGAACACCTGAATTAGATTCAAGATAGCCGATTTTAATTCCTATTGTTAATTGGGTGATAACTTCAGCAGCTGAAGCCTTTGATATGTATAGAAAACGGATCTGCTCTTTTATTGACTCCCTTTCTATTCCCTCTGCAATATTGGAAGGGATTGATAATCCCGCTCTGGTTATTTGATCCTTAAAGCCGAAATCTCGTGTGTCTTTCGTTAACTCATAAATCGAACAACTGAGCGCACACGATCGCTGCCAAATTTCTAACTTCTTAAATTTCATATTATTCATCCTTGAATACCCATTCCTTATTTTAATCTCAGCTTATTCAGCTCGTAACCTTCCCAGCCTGTATCGTCTTAGCCCTATCCGGCTTTAAATCGGCTCTAAACCGGCATTTACCCGACTTCCAACCGTCCTAGCTTGAATCGTCTCAGCCTGTATCGTCTCAGCACTATCCGGCTCTAAACCAGCTCTCAAGTCTCAGCTTGAATCGTCTCAGCCTGTATCATCTCAGCACTATCCGGCTCCAAACCTTCTCTCAAGTCTCTGCTCGAACCGTCTTTAAACCTGCTCTTAACCGGCATTTATCCGGCTTCTAACCGTCCTAGCTTATCCGGCTCGTAACCTTCTCAGCTTGTATCGTCTCAGCCTGTATCGTCTCAGCCTGTATCGTCTCAGCCTGTATCGTCTCAGTCTGTATCATCTCAGCCTGTATCGTCTCAGCCTGTATCGTCTTAGCCCTATCCGGCTCCAAACCTTCTCTCAAGTCTCTGCTCGAACCATCTTTAAATCGGCTCTAAACCGGCATTTATCCGGCTTCTAACCGTCCTAGCTTATCCGGCTCGTAACCTTCTCAGCCTGTATCGTCTCAGCCTGTATCGTCTCAGCCTGTATCGTCTCAGCCTGTATCGTCTC
>NZ_PJBM01000209.1:0-8394 GCF_002836075.1 Shewanella sp. GutDb-MelDb
TAGTGCCGATGCTCGCGCTTTAGCAATGGATTTTTATAAGCAGTTGCAACAGTTAGCAATTGATAAAAATCATGCTGATGTAGCGCTATTAATGCGAACCTACGGCATTAATAGTGGCATTATGTGGCAGAGTTTACGCGACAAAATGCCCGTAGAGCTTGGTCACTCTAATACATAATCAATATATCTTGTTGATGTAATGTGATTATTGAAATCAAAAAAAGCCATCAAATATGATGGCTTTTTTGTGAGCCGTGATAAGTTACAAGTCAAAGCTGTAATAGATATCTAAAGATTGCTCAATCGTACCGGATACGGTTTCAAGATAGAGTTGTGATAATAAGTAATACCGCACTGTCATTTCATAACCCGGATTGAATACACCAATTCCATATTTCACCATTAGGTTCTCACCAATAAAGCCACTAATCGCAAATCGGCCATCATCATTGGCGTCGAGTTGAACATTTGAAAATCCAATTTTCTCGATGATCCCGGTGGCGGTATTGCCAATATTGCCGATAGCACCCCCGCCAATTTGATTACTGAGGCTGAGTGCTGCCCCCATCATCAGGCCACTATTTTGATCTCCGTCGCTACTGTTAAGTCCTGTGCCTCTGATAATGTAATTTAAAATTTCTGCCTGCTCTTTGGCTGGATTAGAAAAAAGGTTCACAATGGGTTTCATTGGTGTGCCTGTGATGCGAACCCCTGCCACTACATCTTCCTCTTTTATCTCGCGAGCAGCTTCAATATTTAAATTTGGTAGATCCATAGGACCTATGAATTGCATTTCGCCAGCCCTAATTTGTAATGTTTGTCCCATGAATTTATAAGTCCCATCGATGACTTTAATTTCACCAAACAGCAGAGGGGGTCTAAAAGGACTCTGCTTTAACTCTAATTTGCCTAACAACTTGCCATCGAGTCCCATACCATCAACTTTGAGATTATCGCCGATGTTTAAATTGACCTCTGCCGAGACCGCTAACGGTGTGGCTTTTTTCATTTCAGTGGTGAGGCTGTCTTTAAATACCACATCTTTTGAAACGGCAACGGCACCTTCGGGTAATTGGACAATAGTGATGTGGCCAGATGGCACATTAATGTCACCTTTTACATCTACTGAGTGATCAGTGAAGCTGATATTAAGATCAGTGCCAATACTCAAAATCGCGAGGGGAGGTTGAATGACCGCAAGGTCATTCCCTTTTATGTTGAAACTGCCTTTTATTTTCTTATCTAGCCAATTGAGCTGGCCATCAATATAAGCAAGCCCATCGCCCATTTTTAGCTCTCCGTCTATTTGCGCTTTTTTACCCGCAAAAGTCAGATTCAAATCAATATCTTCAACAAGGGTTGGGTTGGCCGTGGCCAATATAGAACCCTTTTTCAGGGAGATATCACCTGATGCCTGTGGGTCGTAAAGTGTGCCCCCGATACTTAAGTTACTCGAAATGACCCCTTCTAATACTTCTAATTGAGGTAATAGCTGTGCCAATGCTTGCAAGTTTATTTGTTGTAGCGATAGGGCACCGTCGATGGCTCTATCTGGGGTTACGTTTATCGATAAATCAGCATTTAGGCTCGCTATCTCATCTGATTCAAATGCAACAGAGGTTTTAAGGTGTTGCTCGTTGAGTCGGCTATTAACAAGAAGAGACTTATAGTTGATAGTGACTTCGTTTTTGTTGGTTGCTTTTGCTTGGAAGTCGAGGGTTCCCGGGGTAAGCTCAAACTGCAATAAACCTGTAGGTTTACCTTGGTCAAACCATTTAAACTCCGTTGCTAATTTGGCCGGACCATGCCAGTTGACGCTATTAGGTAGCCAAGGTTCAACTAACACTCCAACGTCTCCGATATATTCAATTTTGGCTTCACCGCTTAGCCCGAGTTTAATGGGGGCTTGTGAACATAATTGTCCACTGATATGCGATAGACAAAACGAGCTGAGCTCACCCTTTGCGAGGGTTAAATCGTAAAGGCCATTAAGCGGTTTATCGAGATTAATAACACCAAGGATTGATGATACCGATAATTGGTTAATGCGTGCTGTAATGGCATTTTTTTCGTCATCGTATTGGCTATTAAAGTCAGTTTTTAGGGCTATTTCCCCTTGGGTTTCTAACTGCAATGATTGCTGGTTGAGATCGCCATGGCTATTAAGATTAATACTCTCTAGATTAATATCATTATAGCTAAATTTTTCAGAGGTCAGTTTAGCTGAAAATGCTTGATTATCCGCCGGTTGGTATTGGCCATTTAACGTGAGAGTTTCCAGTGCCAACTGCTTCAGTTTTAGATTGTTAGCGAGAAGGGAGACATTAATATTTGGATGTTCAGATTCGCCCGACACATCAATATGACTATTAACTTTTCCGCTAGCATCTTGAAGCCATAAACTTAAATCTGGCACTTTTAGCTCGCCAGTCAATGCCCAACGTTTATCCACTTCGCCTTTAATATAGAGTGAGCTTTGCAGCGCGCGAATGTTAAGTCCAGCGGAGCTTAAATACCAATGGTTATTTAGGGTTAGATCGCCATCTAACGTAAGAGGGTAACCCGCGACATCTCCGTTGAGGCTAGCGTCGGTTATGCCTAAAGACCATTGAGCATCTTTTAGTACTAATTGCCCGGTTGTTGTCATGGCACCATTGATGTCACTCTTAGGCAAGGATTGTTTTAAGCCAAAGTTGAGTTGACTTAAATCTAATTTTTCGCTCATGAAATGGGAGTTCCATGAGAGTGTTTTACCATAATTTAAGTTGCCTTTTAACGTCACATTTCCCATCTGGCTTTCTATTTCAAGCTGACTAAAATCCAATGTTTGTTCTTTGTGCTCAAACTGACTAACAACCTTTAACAATGGATGGTAATGAGAGTTAAAATTAGTCTTGAGATCAATCTGTTGTAGGTTAAGGTCACCCTTGGTGTTTAAGTCAATATCAGTGGCTATAAACTCAGGTTCAGTTAATGGCCATTGTAGTTTGTTCGATGTTAATGATATCGAGTAAGGTATCGTAGGTTTAGTGAGAGCAATGCTTGACGATAGTTCAAATTCAAACTGTCCTTGGCCTTGGATCTCGCTTTTAAGCTGATTAAACCCTTGGCTTACGATGGCATGAAGTTGCTGGTTATGTAACCCGGGGATTTCAGTGACATGATCAAGTGTTAGATCTAGCTCAAAATCCATTGGATAATCTTTAGAAAGGGACATTTCCCCTTCTAAATCGACTGTGCCATAAGAATGACTTGCCGAAAATGCTGATATATTAATCAGAAATGTTTGATAGCTGCCACTGAGGTAAACACGGTTGAAGTGATCTTTTCTTGGGCCTAGGATTAAGTCGCCATTATTGATTTCTAGCGCTTCAACATAAACGGGTATGGGCATAAAAACTTCGGGCAGATGTGCCATTGCCCACTCGGTGTCATCCTTTGCATCAATGCTCTTTTTTTCAGTCGCTGCCGCGGTGGTCTCAGCGGCAGACTGCGGCGCAATCTTGGTGGTGACTGCTTGATGGTCTTTTATTGTGTTATTAAATGGGATCGATACCAGTAACCCTTCAGCGTAAATAGTCCTTGCTCTAATTCCGGTGCTTTGCCATTCAGCACTGAGATCAAGTTGGGCGGCATTAAAGTCCATATCGTTGACACTAACGGTCACTTGGCTCAGTGAGCCAACATCTAATTTGATGCCGAAAGGCAGAATTATCTCTTGGTTTTTTGTAATCTCATTGAGTATATTTTCGACAGATTGACGAGCACCATCAGTAACTAATGCATCACGAGTGGCTAAATCAACCAGTGCGATATCAGTATTGGCAGTATCGTTGGTCATATCACTGGAAGGAGGTGCACCAATAAGAGCTGTATCAATCTCAACATTGACTTTGCTTGCGCTGAGTTCATTAACGCAAAGCTGCTTTTGGACTAAACACATTGGGTTCCAATCCAATATCAGATCGGTTGTTTCAACTTTTACGCCGGGCATTTTCCAATTGCCGATGTCCAGTATTAAGCGTCGGTTTATCTTTCCTGATTGATAAGAAACATTAAGATCGGGCACCAGCATATCAGCTACCTTTACAGCAATATGAGTCCCAAAATTGGTGCCTATAATGATGGCGAACAAGATAAGCAGTGCTAATGGAAGGTAAACAATTACCCGGCTAATGCGTTTAAACCAACGCCATAACAGTGTTGATACCGTTTGAGGTGGCAGTGTCGGTGAGCTTGCAATTTTTGTATCACCTGAGCTTGAGATACTATTATTGAGTTCACTCATAGCTCTGCTCCCATGGTGATATGGATCCGCCAAGGCCTGCTAATCGTATCGGTTTCTTTTAAGCCAACGCCCACGTCAAATTTGACGGGACCAATAGGTGATATCCAATGCACGCCAGCACCAACCGACGTTATCGCTTCTATCTGGTTGATGTCAAACGCATTACCCGCATCAACAAAAGTGGCAACTCGCCAACTTGGGGTGACGTAATATTGGTATTCAATGCTGCCAACCATTAAGTAACGTCCACCAACGACTTCTCTAATTACTTCTCCTTTATCATTAACTGAGTCGATAGACGGGCCTAATTCGTTATAGCTGTAACCACGAATACTTTGGTCACCACCCGCAAAATAGCGTAAAGATGGCGGTATTTCAGCCAAATTACCTTCGTTGGTTAGGTTCGCGGCAAGATCTAAACGAGAGACGATGCGATGTTTATCAAAGAATGTTTCGATCCATTTAAACTTTGCTTGTAGACGCGCAAGGCGTACTTCAGAACCTAAATTCGGATCTGCATACTCAAGGCTGTAATATTGCAAAAATCCAGATTTTGGATCGAGTGAATTGTCTCCACGAGAAGTTTTAGACACGTTAGCGCCCAAAAGGACAAAGCGGGGATCATAATCAACGCCAGATTGGGTATAACTCTCTTTCATCATTTCAGCAGAATAGTTTACAATCCACTGATATCCCAAACGTTGTTGACGGATCACCGCAAAAGTCATTTTAGATGACTCGAGCTGTCCAGTATTCTCAAATTTGCGGTCATCAGTGTTATAAACTTGAGTAACACCATATTTATCACGCAGCATACCAACACGTAATTTAAGTTGGTCATCGAGTGGGTGCGTTAGCGGGATAGTGTAAGTGGTTAAAAATTTGGGTCTGTCGGGGGCCCATTCCGCCGTTGTTTCTTGTGAGTGACCATAACTGTTTATCTGCGGCGTACGCCAAGTGACTCGGACTCTTGGCTCGATAGTGTTATCAATCGTATTACCAATATCGACACCTAAACCCAGCTCAATAGAGTGATCTGGTTTTGGACTTAAGTCGACTCTAATAGGCACCAATAATCCCTCTACCTGCTCAACTAACGGTAATACCTTAATGTTTGAAAAGTAGCCGGTATCGAGCAGTTGCCGATTAAGTTGTCCGAGGTTACCGGTACTGTAGGGAGCATCAACGTCAAAGGGGATAAGCTCTTGCAGTATTTGTGGCTGCAGTGTGTGCCCAGTAAAGGTTACCTGGCCTATATGATATCGTTTACCTGAGTCGTAATGCAGCGCGATTTTTGCACTGTTATAATCCCGATCAACTTCAATTTCTGCTTTTACGAATTTACCATCAAAGTAACCCCGCGCTAGAGATAAAGTCAGTAATTGACCTTTTAACTCTTCATATACGCCATGATTAAGCCTATCTCCTGGACGGATTGATAGTTGCGCTAGCCATTGTTCGAATAGAATGTCGTCGCGCAATTCTCCGTCAACTTGTATATCAACCCAACGCACCGTTGTTGGTGCGCCTGGTGTGATGACATAGTTGAGTACCCAAGGGCCGTTTTCGTGGGTTATAAACTCCTGTTTGACGCTACTGTTGTAATAACCCATCGAATGCATGGCTGCATTGATATTGTCTTCTGCGTTAAAAATAAAAGCGCGTCTTTTCACATTTGAATCTGGCAAGGCGCCAAGGTGAGCTTTTACGTTCCGCTCCAGACTGCCTTTTACGCCCTTGATATTGAGCGTTAACCAGTCGTTTGCGAAAGCGGCAAAAGATGTCAGTAATACACTGATCAAAAATAACAATTTGGTCGTTGCTCGAATCAAACTTATCAAAAGATATCAGGCTCTTATTATTAGCTTTATTTTTATGTCCCTATTGTCACTAGAATAGTGAACTCAAGCAAGTTGCTGATTGTAATTATGGTCGAAAATGGTTACAAAGAGAGCAAATAAATATAATTGGATAGAGTTTATGAATTATTCCCCAATCTTAGCCGCCGGTTTACTGGTATTCGTCACTGTTAGCTCAACTTCATTTGCGGCTGAAAAGCCATTTTCTATTGCAATACATGGCGGCGCCGGCACAATTTCCAAAGCCAGTTTGACTGAATCACAACAAAAGGCTTATCGCGCTAAGTTACAAGAAGCTATCGATGCCGGGTATAAAGTATTGGCAAACGGCGGTGATAGTCTTGATGCAGTGCAAGTATCAATTAACGTACTCGAAAACAGCCCTCTATTCAATGCCGGTTTAGGAGCGGTTTATACTTATGATGGTGCCCATGAAATGGACTCGTCGATTATGGATGGTAAGACCATGAACGCAGGCGCCGTTGCGGGGGTTAGGCATATTAAAAATCCGATCGATTTGGCAAAAACAGTTATGGAAAAATCACCTCATGTGATGCTCTCGGGTCAAGGCGCTGAAGAGTTTGCACTTACGCAAGGTTACCAATTGGTGCCAGCTAATCACTTTGATACTGAAAGCCGCTATCAACAACTGCAAAATGCTAAAGAGAAAATCAACAAAGCTGAATCCAATCCAGAGTATCAAGCGAGCACGGGTCACAATTATAAACAAAGTGCACTCGACTATATGGAACTCGATTATAAGTTCGGTACCGTTGGTGCGGTCGCTTTAGATCAACATGGCAACCTTGCAGCGGGAACTTCAACTGGTGGAATGACGGCTAAACGTTTTGGTCGTATTGGTGACTCGCCAGTCATTGGTGCCGGCACTTATGCCGAAAATGGCGTGTGTGCAGTGTCTGCAACGGGTCATGGTGAGTTCTTTATTCGTTACCACGTGGCAGGCGATATATGCGCAAAAGTAAAATATCAAAAGAAATCCATAATACAAGCGGCAGATGAAGTGATTAATCAACGTCTCATTACCGCTGGTGGCAGTGGTGGTGTCATCGCAATCGACCAACGGGGTAATATTGCAACGCCGTTTAATACCGAAGGAATGTACCGCGCTACCCGCAAAGGTGGCGAACCCGCTCAAGTGATGATTTGGTCTGATATGTAGAGGCCCCCAATGTGTACTAAAGCAAATTAATGGGCTTTAGTACACATATCGACCTACGTATATTGCGATATACTAATGAATAATTATTATTGTTAAATTCGATGTGTTCTATGTCGCCCAAACCCGATCGTATTACTGCAATGCAGAACATTATCGAGCAAGTCAAACTTGAGTTACCCTTAAAAGATCCTGCAACGTTTGTTTGTGGCCCTGAAGGTAGTTGTATTGGTTGTCCTAAAAAACTACTGGAGTTGGTTGATAGTGAGCTGTGCTACTGGGAAAGCGCCATGGCTAACGGTGACATTCCGCAATTGGGAGATATTAGTCGTTTTGCCAAACTGTGTCAGAATGTGAGAAGAGGGCTGGTACGTAACGATGCGCTATCAAGGTATCAGAATATAAAGCAATGACAATACTGATAAACTTATGCAATTGGTCAGTTGCTTGGCCCCCATGGATAAATGTAGAAAGAGATGCTATGAGTCATGCGGGATGGTATAAAGCCGGTATTTAACACTGCTATACTCCCTTTATCATTCCAATCTTAACACTGTCATTTTTCTAATATGCGCTTATTAATTGTCGTTTGCTGTCTGGCCATACTGTATAGCGCTTGCGTTAACAGTGCGGAGCCATCCATAGACTCTTTAGATGATATGGTCAGTCGAGTGACTCGAGAAAACATCGCGACTTCGATAGTGTTAACAGATGCAAGCTTGATTACGTTAGGCGTCGTTAATTTTGATCCTAGTTCGTTCGCTGATTTTGGTGATTTAGACACGGGTTCACAAAGTTCTCTTCAGCGACGGCGCGAGCTTAAAACATATTCTTTGCCGTGGAACGGTGATGTGACACAAGCTTCTGCTCATTGGCAAACATCGACTTACTTCAAGTTATCTTATATTGGTTCAAATCAGACGGTAGATTTTTCTCAGCCATTGAATGACATCGATCAGCTGTCGGAGAAAAGTTATCTGTTTCAAGCTGAACAGCGTTGGCAATACGAGTTAACTGATCATTGGAAAACCCAAATAGGGATTGGATCACAAGCCATTTGGTATGAGAAT
>NZ_PJBM01000227.1:0-70178 GCF_002836075.1 Shewanella sp. GutDb-MelDb
GGTCGGAGAGCATGAAACCTTGATCATTCCGATTACAGCCACTGACAACAATGCTGGCAACAGTACGCCGCAGAACTTGGTGATCCGCGTAAATGGCACCAACGACTTACCTATCGTAAGTCACATAAGTTCGAAGATGGTTGATGAAGGTAGCAAGCCAATTACTGGACAGATAACTTCGACCGATGTTGACCATGGTGACACTGCCACTTTCAGTACTAACTTCAGCCACACAGGGTTTATCTTAAATACAGATGGCTCGTATACATTAGACCCTACGGATCCAAGCTTTGATCATTTAGCACAAGGTGACCATCAAACCTTAATTATTCCAATCATTACGACGGACAATAACAAAGGCAATAGCGTCTCTCAAAATCTGATTATTCGAATTGACGGTACCAATGACGGTGCAATCATTAGCGGAGTCAATACAGGCAATGTAACTGAAGAGTCACAGCTGAAAACGAGCGGAAAACTAACCGTTACTGACGTTGATGCAGGAGAAGCACATTTTTCAAATACCGATATTAGCGGCGCTCTCGGCACCCTGCATTTAACAGATACTGGTGCATGGACTTACGATTTAGATAATAAAAACCCTAAAGTACAAACATTAGCACAAGGCCAAAGCACAACCGATACCGTCACAGTGCAGTCGGTTGATGGCACCAAACATCAAATCACTATTACGGTAAATGGCAGTAACGATAAAGCCATTATCACTGGCGTAGATACAGGTAATGTGACTGAAGATGTAAACCCCTATTCCAATGTGTCTGCCTCTGCACATATGATCCACACTCGTGGTCAACTCACGATTACCGATACAGATTCAGGTGAAGATCACTTTGATTTTAAGACCTTCATTCACGTCGCAACGAACCCCGAATGGTCGCCCTATCACAGTCAACTCGGCGGTAGGGTCAGTATGACTAAAAACGGTGAGTGGGAATATGAAATTGATACCACTAAGCCGCAAATCCAAGCATTAGGGGCTGGAGAAACACTCAAAGACAGTGCCGTTATCGAGTCTACTGATGGTACCAAACATACCATTGAGTTCACTATTCATGGCACCAATGATGTGCCAACGTGTTCATCGGAAGTGGTGTTATCAACGGGCACTGAAGATACCGACATCATTCTCACTCAGGCGCAATTATTAGCCAATACCAGCGACATTGATAACAACGACCTAAACCAATTACATGTTGATTCAGTGACCGCCGATCACGGTACGGTAACGACAAATACAGATGGCTCGTTCACCTTCCACCCCGCTCAAGACTACAACGGCCAAGTGCATTTCAGTTATGACGTAAAAGATGCCCATGGCGGAATTACCCATACAGGGGCTGTTACCACACTTGCTGCGGTCAACGATAATCCAGACGTCACACCTATTACCGATAGCCTCACTGAAGACACAGATAGACAGCACCAAATTAATCTACTCGGCAGTGCTACCGACGTGGATGGCGACTCACTATCGATTAGCCAAGTCCAAATCACTTTTGAGGGCAAAACAGGCCCATTACCAAAAGGCGTTAGTTTTGCCAGCGACGGCTATACACTGATCATTGACAGCCACAATCCAACTTTCCAACACCTCAGTGCGGGTCAAAAAGCCGATATCCTAGTGCACTACATGGTGGATGATAATCATGGCGGACAAAGCCCAGCGGTCGCAACTGTGACTATGGTGGGTAGCGATGACAAAGCACAATTGCTCTCTTCAACCATTGATATGACAGAAAGCCAAGCCCTGCACACCTATTACCAAATGGGCAGCAAGGTAGGTGGCACACTCAATTTAGTCGACCCCGACACTAGCGACCATACTCAGTTTGCCTTCTCTAGTGATAACGGAGCTCAGGGCTATGGAGGCTTAACAGTTTGGCCTGATGGACGCTATGAATATGATCTGGATATGGCAAGAAATCACCATGCTAATAGCAAAGTCGCGTCACTTAAAGCAGGTGAAACATTAACGGATCAATATCAAATACGCACCAGTGATGGCCAAACAAAAGTGGTCACGGTTACCATTCATGGCGAGAATGATAATGCTCGAATTGAAGTTAGCATGCCGCAACTACCTGCCAGTCAGGATGTGACTGAAGAGCATTTTGTGCCTGCGAGTCCAAGCCATTTATACGCAGGTGGAATACTAAGAGTCATTGATGCCGATCACGGTGACGCGCAGCTTCAAGCAGAAAATATCACCACAGCTCACCATGGGGAATTCACCATTAGAGCCCGTGGCGGCTGGAGCTACAAGATTGATAACGCGATAGATGAGGTTCAGCACTTGGGCGCTGGAGAGTCTTTCACTGAATCCCATACCGTACATTCTAAGGATGGAACGGCGAGCCAAATACTGACAGTCACAGTTCACGGTACCAATGATGCTCCGGTAGTATCGGCCGAAGTTCAGCTAGCTCCCGGTATTGAAGACACTGATATACACCTTACAAAGTCAGACCTATTAATTAACGCAACTGACATTGACCACAACGATATAGGCCAATTAGATGTTGCCAACTTAGTCGCTGACCACGGTACTATTGTTACTCACAAAGACGGAACATTTACCTTTCACCCCCAACATGACTACAACGGCCAAGTGCATTTAAGTTATGACGTTATTGATGCTCATGCCGGTGTTACACATACAGGTGCAACCACCACACTTTCAGCGGTTAAAGATCAGGCAATAGTAAGTGGAGATATAACAGGAAATGCTTTTGAAGATCATAATATTTATTCTCAAAATCAAATTGAAGTAACAGGACATCTGCTTGTTACCGACCCTGATGTAGGACAACAAGGTTTCCAATATACTCGTTCCACCAGCGTGAGTGATCCCTTTGGCGGATCTTTGCACATAAGTGCTTCAGGCACTTGGACCTATGACGTCGATAATGCCAAGCTTCAGCACTTAGGAGCTAATCAGGAAGTATTGGTTACACATCGTGTTTATACTACCGACGGCACAGCACAAGATATTATCATTAAAGTAACGGGTACCAACGATGCACCCGTTGTTTCATCTGAAGTGGTATTACAAACAGGCACTGAAGATACCGATATCATTTTTACTCAGGCGCAATTGTTAGCGAATACAACCGATATCGATAACAATGATTTAAACCAATTACATATTGATTCGGTGAACACCAATCATGGAACGGTATCTAAGAATACAGATGGCTCATTCACCTTCCATCCCGACCAAGATTACAATGGCCAAGTCCATTTTACCTACGATGTAAAAGATGCCCATAGCGGTGTAACTCATACTGGCGCAACGACCACATTAAGCGCAGTTCAAGATAACGCAGTTATTACCGGACAAGACAGTGGAAATGTAAAAGAAGATGTTGATGTAGGCCCTGTAGTAGCTGGCAATGCAAATATGATAGAAACGCATGGTCAAATGCATGTTAGTGATCCTGATGCAGGGGAAAATCATTTTCATGTTAAGAACTATGGTTTTATTCATGATGCAGGGCATCCTGAGCTTCATCCTATTGTTAGTACGTTAGGCGGATATCTTAGTATAGGCTCAGATGGAACTTGGTTTTATAGAATTGATACAAGAAAAAGTGTTATACAAAACCTAGGTGAAGGCGAAAGTACAACTGACACCGTAACAGTCACATCGATAGATGGTACTAGCCATATTGTTACTGTAACGATTCATGGAACTAACGATGCGCCTTATTGCAGCTCAGAAGTTCAATTAAGCTCGGGTACCGAAGACAAAGATATACACCTCACAAAATCAGACCTACTGATTAACGCAACAGACATTGACTACAATGATATTGGCCAATTAAGTGTCGCTAACTTAACCGCTGATCATGGCACTATCACCGTCAATAAAGATGGCTCCTTTACCTTACACCCAGATAAAGACTATAACGGCCAAGTCCATTTCAGTTATGACGTAAAAGATCTCCATGGCGGCGTAACGCATACAGGTGCAACCACAAGTCTAGCCGCAGTTAATGATGGAGCAAAGGTCACCGAATTCAACACAGAGAACATCGTTGAAGATGCTCCTCATAGTAGTGTCTTTGCCCATGAAAAATATCAAATCGCCAGCGGAAAACTCAATGTAGCCGATCCTGATGCTGGAGAAGATCACTTTCAATACAGTCAATTTGGCGAAACCGCTATTAGCGACCCATTTCAGGGTCACCTAAGAATAAGTTCAGCAGGTTCTTGGAACTATGAAGTCAAAAATAGTGCGCTGCAATACCTTGCTGCAGGCCAGACTGAAACTGTTGTATATCGTGTTAATACCGCAGATGGCACCCCCTATGATCTACATATAAAAGTGCTCGGTACTAACGACACTCCAACGGCTACCGTGGTGACCTTGCCCCACGGTACTGAAGATGTCAGCTATCAAATGCAAGCCAGTCAATTTGGCTTTGCTGATGTTGATTCAGGCGATACCTTGCACAGTGTTGCTATCACCAGCGCGCCTGACGCATCCACGCAAGGCTCATTCTATCTCGATGGAAAAACGGTTACTGCCGGTCAAACCATTGCCGCTGGTGACATAAGTAAGATGCAGTTTGTTCCAGTCAAAGACTTTAATGGTGACATTGATTTCAAGTACACAGTTAACGATGGCCACGCTGATTCTGTTGAAGCCAGCAACACCATTCATATCGAACCCGTGGCTGATCTCGCGCTCATCTCTGGTGATACCTCAGGCCAAGCAACTGAAGATAGCCATATTGTTAATAGCGCATTCTTACAAGCCAGCGGCCAACTTAATATCACCGATGCCGATACGTTAGAAAATAGCTTTCAAGCCGAAAACCTTCACCTGCAATCAGATGGAAGTGCATCAATGGGCGGTTTAGCCATGCAAAAAGATGGCAGCTGGAGCTATGTTGTCGATAATGCCCGTACTGAAATTCAGTCACTCGGAGCTAATCAGCAACTAACCGAAAAGTTCACCGTTCACTCGGCCGATGGTACTGAACAAGAGTTAATGGTGACAATTCACGGCACTAACGATGCGCCAAGCTTAAGCTTTAACACCACCTCCAATACTAGCGGTCAGCTATTGGGGAGTGATATCGATAAGGGAGATGCTCAACAGCTGCAATACGATGCAATTCAACCCCACGGTCAGTTTGGTAGAATTAGCGTTGATTCCATTTCTGGTGCCTATAATTACCAGCCTTCGAGCACAATCGCAGGCATGAGTTACAACCCGCAGAGCCATACCTACACTGGCCACGAGGTATTTGAAGTTCGAGTCAGTGATGGTCATGGCGGCCAAACGAGAGAGTTTTTAACTTTCACTGTCACCGCGACAGTGACAGCACCCGCAATAACGGGTGGTCAACCCACTGTCAGTACCGCAATCAACTCAAGTCCACTGTTAACGACGCAAGCGCCAACAAGCATCACAAATACGCCACCCGCAAACAGCGTCAATATAGACTTAATCGCCAGTAGCGATAGCGGCGCTTCAAATACTGACAACTTAACCAGCGACAATACGCCAACAATCACAGGTACTACCGATGTTCCCTTCTCGCAGGTCACTATTTATGACGGCAATACCCCTGTTGGCCATACACTATCTGATGCCAATGGTGATTACAGCGCCAACCTTGCAAGCCTTGCAGACGGTACGCATAATTTATCTGCCAAGGCATTAGCACCATCATCTGTTTTACCTGTCGTGTCCCCACTACTTGATATAAAAGTGGATACCAGTACGGCTGTAGCAACGGTAGACTTAAAATCCACTGCCGATTCCGGTATCTCAGATCACGACAACCTGACCAATGCTCACACTCCCGTTATTACAGGGGCTGCTGAAGCTAATTCAACAATAACCATTACCGATGAGCATGGCGCAATTGTCGCCACAGGAAATGCCGACGCTAACGGGACGTATCAGCTCACGACAAGTAACTTAACTGAAGGCGCACATTCATTAAGCGTTGCGGCAACCGATGCTGCTGGTAATCAAAGCCATGCAAGCCTAGCGATTGAAGTCGATTACAGCGCTCCCACTATCGCTAAAGTCAATTTGAAGACAGAAGCGGTCCATCAACCAACGTTCAGCGGCAGTGTCAGCTTAGATACGGCACAAGTTGATATTGTAGTGAAGCAAGGCAGTCAAATCATTGAAACCCTGCACGCAACATTAGATGGCAAAGGCGGTTACAGTGTTGATGCCAGCAACTTACCCGACGGTTTTTACGTCGCCTATATTCAAGCAACCGATAATGCCGGCAATCAAACGCCATCAGGTACTGCAGGTATATTTGATCGCTTCAGTGTCGATACTCATGCAAGTGCGCCAAGCATCAGCTTTGAAACTGCAGGCAGCGATCATATCTACAATGCACAAGAGGTGGCAGCTGGCGCGGCTGGCACTATCACTGCAATAGTTCATCTCCCCGCAGATATGGGCTCCGTTGATAGCATCACGATTAACGGCAATAGCCATCAGATTACCAAAGCCGAATTTATCGCGGGTCAAGTGGAAATAGAAGTTGCCCCTGGCTCAACAGTGACTGCCAGTGTCACCGATAAATTAGGCAATGTTTCATCATCAACTAACGAGACCGCACCAACGGCAGATTTAACGGCGGCGACATTAACCGTTTCACTAACACACGACACCGGACTGGGCAGCGACCTCATCACTAGCGATGGTTCATTAACCATTACCGGCCAAGAGCAAGGTGCCAGTGTTGAATATTCAACGGATAATGGTCAAACATGGAGCCAGAGTTTTACACCGCAGCAAGGTAGTAATAGCGTTAACGTCAGGCAAACTGACGTTGCGGGGAATGTATCGCCTCAAACACTGTTAACCTTCACCTTGGACAATCAAGTCGCAGCGCCCAGTATTTCATTACAACATGATACCAGTGCTCATGCAGGGCAACATGCCGATCTCATCACTAAAGATGGTCAGTTAAATATTGCTGCCGAAGCTGGCGCTAAACTCGAATACTCTGTCGATGGTGGACATAGCTGGACAACTCAGTTTAGCCCTATTGAAGGCCAAAATAATCTGCAAGTGAGGCAAACTGATATTGCCGGAAACACCTCGGCAGCCACCAGTTTTAGTTACACCTTAGACACCACCCCTGTAACAGTCGCTGTTGATCCGATCTCAAAAGATAATGCACTCAATACGGTTGAGAACAATCAATCCCTGGAGATCACTGGCACCACCTCTAACATTGCAGCCGGCGATCAGGTTTATGTTAAGTTCGATGACAACAGTGTTTACCTTGCAACCGTTAAAGCAGATGGAACTTGGCGTCTAACGCTCAACGCCTCAGAGCATCAAAGCCACATGGCCACAGATAGAAACTATCCCATTAAAGTGGGCGCGGTTGATGTTGCCGGTAACGTAACGCCAGAAATAACCACCCATTTATTGGTTGATACCCAGAACCCAATTCCCCACATCAGCGTAAATCCGGTCACCGCCGACAACATTATTAATCTCGCCGAGTCAGGGCGAAATATCGAGATCAGCGGCCAAGTCAGTGGTGACTTTAAAGCGGGGGATGTCATTAGCTTAAGCATCAACGGCGCAGCGATTAGCTCGCTTACAGGGTCCGTAGATGCCCAAGGACATTACTCCATCGCCGTTCCTGCACAAACCTTAATGAGAGCCAACATCCACAGTATTTATGCGTCAGGGCAGCAACAAATTCACTCCATTGAAGCTACCGTGATCACCACCGATAGCGCCGGTAACCTCGGCAGCGCTACCACGGGTACGCAAGCCTTTACCATTGATACCCAAGCAGACACCAGCATTCAATTGGATCCCATCACTAGCGATAATGTGATTAACGCACAAGAGAGTAGCGCGGATATCAGCGTGACAGGTCGAGTCAGTGGTGATGCCCACCAAGGTGATATCGTCAACTTAGTTGTCGGGCAACATAGCTATAGCGCAACCGTTGATCATAGCGGTCACTTTAGCGTTAATATCGCAGGTGCAGAGCTAGCCTCCAACGCATCAATCACCGCAAGCGTAACCACCACCGATACTGCAGGTAATCCTGCCAGTGCCAGCCAAGTCATGCACTATGCCACCGATACAAAAGTGGATATGCCAACCATTACTTTCGAAAACCCTGGCAGTGATAACGCCTACAGCAAAGCGGAAATAGCTCAAGGTCATGCAGGGACGATTACCGCTACAATTCATGCTGCAGCCGACGCCCAAATAGGCGAGCATCTTAATATTAATGGCGTCGACCATGTACTCGATGCCAACAGTTTAGCCCACGGTATCGCCCTTGAAGTTGCGCCCAGCAGCATAGTAAAAGCCATCATGACTGATGAGCATGGTAACGTTAATTCGGCCTTAAACATGGCAGCAAACGCTAAACCTGAACCCATAGTGGTAACCGCACCACCCGGTAGTCATCATATTGGTGCATCTTTGGGTGTACCGACGTTATTGCCGACACAAACCCCTGTTCCTGTTGCTGAACAAGGATGGAAAATATTGGTTAATGGCCACTATCAAACGAGTTACTCCAGCCAATGGGGAACACTGACAATTAACCCGAAAACGGGTCAATTGAACTACCAAGAACATGCCGATACTCATACCGGGCCACACGGCTCTGCGACAACTGTTGGTGTGCATGAGGATAGATTCGAAGTGGCGATGCAAGGTTCTCACCATGACGATGTGGTAATGCATGTTCAGGTGAACATTCTAAGTCACGGGCCCGGCCACAGTGGCAAGCTCACTTTAGGTTCTGAAGTGCTCGATATGACAGTGACCCCAACCTATAATCATCCTGCTCCACCGCCGCCACTTCCAGCAGCTGATGCTCATGATGAGCCCCAAAGTGATTTCATTACTGATGTCAGCGTAGATCTAGATGCTATCGTCGTTGCTGATGATTCTGATTTCAATGCAGCAGCTCATACCGAGTATGAAGAACCGTCAACAGCGAGTGCAGCAGAGCAAGCGGAAGCTGATCCAGCAGCAACCTCGCAGCCAGTATCAGCAACACCAGTGGTGGTGAGCGCTGCCGTAACAAGCGACCCTATCGATCACTACTTGCAGATGGTTGGCATGAGCCATCAAGATCTGGCGCCAAAAACAGATAACCCATCGATGAACGAATTACCCGAGATGCAGGTATTAACCAGTGGTGAACCTGATGCCGATATGTTCGATACCAATCAAGTCGATGCGTTTGATAACCCACTGCTTGATGACGACAAGCATGACGCACCCCATAAGGACTTAACTACTCTTGATGATGTAATTGAACATCAAGGCGTTGATCAAGCGAACGATGATGACCTGCTCCATCAAGCATTAAACGATATGCATAATCAGCTTTAAACATGCTATATCTCAGCAGTAAGTAAGCCGATGAAAGCAGTGATCACTCTATCACTGCTTTTTTTCATCTCTACCCACTCAATGATATAGCACTAAAGGGGTAGTTGAGGACTCACGAATATTAGACCTATTGACCACAATGTTTACACTCATGCGTCAACTTGTCTCAGTGACTTTGGAAAATAGCTTACTCAATCGGGTTTTACGGTGTATTAACCGTTAAATTCTTGGCACTAAACTTGCGATGGTTAACGGGTTCTTTTCCCACGGCAAGTTATATGAGATGTAAGCCCAATCGCTTTGATAGTGTTAACCAATATTCAGGAGAGTTTAGCGGCGCCTTCGCCGATTTAGGTACCTTTCTACCCTTAGTCCTCGGCCTTATCGCCTTAAACCATTTTTCCCCGCAAGGGATCTTTATGGGTTTTGGTTTGTTCGCCTTATTTACTGCATTCTTCTATCGTCGCCCCATTCCAATACAGCCGATGAAAGTCATCACAGCACTGGTGATAGCTCAAGGCTTAACACCTGGAATGTTACAGGCTAGCGGCATGATGATGGGCGTTATTTTACTGGTTCTCGCTTATAGCGGCGCCATTAAATGGATGGCAAAGCAACTATCTCCCGCCATTAGTATCGGCATTCAGTTAGCGATTGGTATTCAACTGATTTGGATGGGCGGACAGATGATGAGCCAAACCTGGCTTATCGGACTCATTGCCTTTGCACTGCTTTTTGGCAGCAAATTCTTACCACTGCGCTATTTAGCCATGCCATTGGTGATTACGATGGGTATTTTATGGCAACTAAACAGTGGCACCGCACCAAGTTTTGATCTTTCAAGCTATACCCCATGGCAACTGAGCTGGCCAAGTCTCGATGAATGGAGCTCTGCCGCTGGTTTGTTGGTACTGCCACAACTGGCGCTAACGCTCACCAATGCAGTAATAGCAGTCTCTGCGATAGCAAAAGAGAAATTCCCAAATGACGCTAAAGATAATTTTTCACCAGAGCGTTTTGCCACCAGCTCTGGTTGGGCAAACTTACTGTTAGCGCCGTTCGGTGCCACCGCAATGTGCCACGGCGCAGGCGGGCTTGCAGTACAGTATCACTTTGGCGCTCGTACTTGGTTGGCCCCGACTATATTTGGCTCAAGCTGTTTATTAATCGCTGCTTTTTGGGGGCAAGGCATTGCCAGCTTGTTATCGCTTATTCCACTGGCGGTATTGGGCAGTTTACTGGCGATTGCGGGGACTCAATTGGCGTGGTCAAAACGCTTTATCGACGGTAAGCCTTTTTGTATTTTTGTGATTTTATCAACCGCTGCAATTTGCCTGCTCGTTAATACTGCAGCAGGACTTGCCGCAGGAATACTACTTGAGACGGGTCGCCGCCAGTGGCATTTGTATTCAGATTTGAAACAATGAAGCTAATGCCATCGTCAGAAATAGTTCACTAAAACTTGTCGCTAAGTAGATAACCAACAGTCAAGTAATGGGGAGTCGGCTCCCCATCATTTTGAAGCAATTTTCAAGTGAAACGCGATAGTGTTATTAAACAAGGAAAAGGAACTAGCGGCTTTATTCACCGCTTCTTCGTGATGATGCTTACCTTATTCATCCAGCATATTTTGGATAAGTTCGGCTAATCGTTTTATCGCACCAACTTCCCGATCCGAACACTCAAATGACGAATTAAGTCGAAAACAATGATTAAACTGTTTGCTCGCGGAAAACATTTTTCCTGGAGCAATACTGATACGCTCTTTCAAAGCTCGCTGGTAGAGCGTTGTCGCATTCAGATGCTCTGGTAATTCAACCCACAAAAAGTATCCTCCTTCAGAGTAATGGATACTCACATTGGCGGGAAAGTATGTCCGTAACACCTGCCAGTTAGCGAATTTACGTTGCTCTAATTTCCTACGCAGTTGGCGTAAATGTTTCTCGTAATTATAGCTGGATAGATATTTAGCAAGCGCAAGTTGGATAGGAGTACTCGCAGATAATGTGCTCATCAATTGAAGTTTTTGGATCGGCAGTGCCATGCGTCCTGCGGCCACCCAACCAATTCGAAAACCAGCAACCAGACACTTAGAAAAAGATGAACAATGCATTGTCATCCCCTGCTGATCAAAGGCTTTCGCTGGCAATGGCTTCTTGCCACCAAAATACAGTTCACTATATACATCATCCTCTATCAGGTAGACGTTGTAATCAGCAAGCAACTGAATTAAAGCCTGCTTTTTCTCATCAGACAAGCTACAACCCAACGGGTTTTGGTGATTTGTCATTAACCAGCATGCTTTTACCGAGTGGGATTGCAGCGCTTTTTCAAGTGCCTCAAGATCAATTCCATCTTGAGGATGTGTTCTGACAGATAGCGCACGTAAATTCAGCTTTTGCAGTGACTGCAATGCACCGTAAAAGGTCGGTGACTCCACTACAACCCAATCACCGGCTTGAGTCACAGCTTGAAGACTCAAATTCAACGCTTCAAGCGCGCCTGCAGTGATCACAATCTCGTCAGGATGCACATTCATCCCTTGTGCAGCATATCGTTTGGCAATCAGTTGGCGTAAGTCTTCATTTCCAGGAGGCAGATTATCCAGTGCGCTCGATGTTGGCATGTTACGCGCCGCGGTCATCAGAGATTTGTTGACTTGATGGCGAGGATAAAGCTTGGGATCAGGATAAACAGAGCAAAAATCGACTAGATGCGGCGTCCGATTAGCTTGTAACACATCAAAAATAAAGTCATTAATATCGATATTTTCAGTTGTATGAATTGTCACTTCCGATTTCTTTGGACTCAGGTATTGGACTTGAGGTGCGACAAAATAGCCAGATCGAGCATGAGAAACTATCCACCCTTGGCTTTCCAGTACCTGATAAGCGTGCAGCACTGTCATTAAGCTCACGCCTGAGATCTCAGTCTGTTTTCGTAACGAAGGCAGCTTATCACCCACCTTCCAAATACCATTTTGAATTTGACGACGAATTTGCTCTACCAAATTTTCATATTTTGCCAACGAAACGACTCCTTCTATACCCTGCTCTCAGCACAATAGCAGCTAATATCTAATCTGTTATAGATAAAAGAGCCATTTCTGTATCTATTATAGTTTGCAGTCTGTTCCTATAATCGCCTCACTTTCATTTTGAACCAAAGATCACTTCCAGCCTTGGGTCGCATATCAATCTGACACCAACGTTCAGATAAGCATTTAACGGCATAGCGACAAATAAAACACCAAGCATTAGACATTCGATAAGCAACAACTCAACAGGAAATAACCATGAGTAATTTAAAAACAGCCGCGCTACGTGCACTTAACTTAATGGATCTGACGACGTTAAACGACAATGACACAGATGAAACAATCATCGAGCTGTGTAAGAGTGCTAAAACGACTGTCGGTAATACGGCAGCAATATGTATCTATCCACGTTTTATTCCTGTTGCCAAAAAACAACTGCATCTACAAGGTACGCCCGACATTCGGATTGTCACCGTCACTAACTTCCCTCACGGCAATGACGATATCGAGATTGCCGTTGCTGAAACGAGAGCCGCTATCATGTACGGCGCAGATGATGTAGACGTCGTATTCCCATACCGTGCTCTGATGGCCGGCAATGAAGATGTCGGCTTTGAACTTGTTAAGCAATGCAAAGCGGTTTGCGGTGACACTCTGTTAAAAGTCATTATCGAATCTGGTGAGCTTAAAACTGCTGCGTTGATCAAAAAGGCATCTGAGATTTCAATTAGGGCTGGAGCTGACATCATCAAAACGTCCACAGGTAAAGTACCCGTTAACGCCACCCTTGAAGCTGCTGAAATTATATTGTCGGTTATCAAGCAGATGGGCGTTGAAAAAACAGTTGGCTTCAAGGCATCTGGTGGCGTACAGACCACTGAAGAAGCCAAAAAGTACTTAGATATGGTTGATAGTATGTTTGGTGCTGAATGGGCTGACTCCATGCACTACCGTTTTGGCGCCTCTAGCCTATTAAAGAACCTGCTTTATACCCTTGGGGAAGGTGAAAAAATAACTGCAGGCGATTACTAGTCCTATCTCTTGTACCGTCTCTAGGGGCTGCAACCGCTACCAGACTAAATAGCTAAAGATAATGTAGTCATACAACAGGGTAGTGATGGCAATCTGTTAATTAGATATTCGCCAACAAATCCATTGGTTTATTAAATCATCAGATTGGGATCACTGCCACTTAAACACAGGAAAACTCACCCATGTCAGATTTTGAATTGAAACACAAAACCGCTTCCAAACTGTCGGAACATGTGGCCTATAAAATCACCCAATGCCTCAAATTTTTGTTAAATATATTCTATGGCAAAAAATACGCGAAACGTGCCGTGATTTTAGAAACCATTGCCGCTGTACCAGGGATGGTAGCGGGCATGTTTAATCATCTAAAAGCCTTACGCCGGATGAAAGATGATGAAGGCTGGATCCGTGAATTACTTGATGAGGCAGAAAACGAACGCATGCATCTGATGATATTCTTAAATATTGCCAAACCTAGCTGGATTGAGCGAGTGTTAGTGCTGCTCGCCCAAGGGGCTTTTATTATGGTGTATGGTTTGATATATGTACTTTCTTCTAAAATTGCCCATCGGGTGGTGGGTTATTTTGAAGAAGAAGCCTGTAAAAGCTACAGCGAATACCTAAATAAAATTGATGCCGGAGAAGTAGAGAACCTAGCTGCACCAAAAATTGCCATCGACTATTATCAGTTACCGTTAGATGCCATGTTGCGAGATGTGATTGTAAAAATCCGCGACGATGAAGCTAAACATCGCGATCAAAACCATTTATTTGCCGATGCGTATGAAAGCCACGATCTACCTGCACATCAGCTTTAATACCAATTGCACTAAGTATTTGACCAATTCAGAGCGGCCGACGTTTAAAGCAAATGGCAAAATCCTTTAAGCTTCGTTGTGGGCTTTAGATATACGACTAAATGGTCTATTTGGTTCCATACAAAATATGCTATTGCCTTCCTTCATGGAGATCAAGTGAGGAGGTACGAGTCCACGGATGGACGAAGGTAGAATAATGCAGGAGCAATTACCGAGGACGGGCAATGAAAACATCAATTTGATTAGACAATAAGAAATAGAAAAACGACACAATCAAAACTCATTATATCGTCGTCCTCTCAACAACAGCGGTATGATGATCGTCAATACCGCTGTTATTTTGTCACTAGGGGTTGTTGATCTTTGGAGCTTGGTTTTTGTTCGAATTCAATGATTTTAGTACAAGGCTTGAGCGATGCTGCTTAGCTGGCTAAGCGAAAAGCTTGTAACGCAGTAATAGAAATATTGAAACGAACCCGAAGGCCCGCGCTTCTTGGCTATTTTTACGGTGTTGTAGGCTATTTGTGGAGAATAACTAAACGACATAGCCTCCGCCTTGTCAAAATAGCCAATAAACTGCGGCAAAAACAACCATGAAAGATCAACAGCCCCTAGAGTTCCTAATTATTAAGCCAAATATTTATACATCATCTAGGCTCATTCATCGGGGTATCAGTTTGCTTAAGTGCCCATTGTGCGATGGCATCTTTACGCATAAAACCAACATTAGCGTGACCTTTCGCGTAATGAATAAATTTATCCAATGCATTAACCAATCCCGGTGTACCACCAATACGATCATGTACACTGATTGCCATCATGCGCCTTCTCTGATCTCCCTCTTGATACAGCACATCAAACTCATCTTTTAGCTCCTGTAAAAAAGCGGCTGCTGTCATCGCAGTATTACCACCAAATCGACCGATATCATTGTTCCTCAAAGTATAAGGAACCACTGCAAATGGTTTATTATTGACAGGTGTAACTGAAGGTTCATCACGCGATAAGTCATCAATATGATAGATAAACCCAAGATCTTGCAAAATTTCTAAGGTTTGCGGACTATGGCGCATCCAAAAAGCATTAAATCCAAGCGGTCGTTGACCTGTGATCCGCTTCAGGGTATCAACACTTTCCTCATAGGATGCCCGCTCTTCTGCTGGAGACATATTGAACTGAGGAGACCACGTCTGTCCATGCCCCGAAATTTCATGTCCTTCATCCGCAACTTGTTTAGCCAGTTGCGGATGACGTTCAGCAGCGAGCCCTACCATATGTGATGTTATCTTAATGTCATGTTTTTTCCATAACCTAAGTAAACGAGGAATCCCTTCTTTCATACCATAGGCATACCAAGAAGGCGTAATGGTGTCTTGAAAACCTTCAGCCATGGGTGGAAAAGGCCCTTCGGCATCTAACGGTTGCGCCCCCGCCTCAAATTGCATTGAAATAGAGATGACCAAACGCTCGCCTTTAGGCCAATATTGATTTGCAGAACCGCCACTATCTTTTGCATCAGAAAAAGCTAAACTAGGAATGACTGCTTTGCTTGCTCCGCTAACAGATAACCCCACAGCTATGGCGCTACCTGCAACTAAAAAACGTCTACGTTCATTCATCTTGCGCCCCTTAAAACTCCATTTGAGTAAACAGACTGTTGTAGTCTTCTAAATGCCAATTGTCCGTAATCAAACCATCTTGCACTCGGTATATATCCACAGCGGCAAAATTAATTGGCTGACCCTTACCTTGATGTTGACCAAACTGACCACTGAAATGTCCTTTAAATCTCAAGCGAACCACTGCACGATCTTTTACGATTAATAGCTGCTCAACCTCCGCGGTTAAATCGGGGACTGCTTGTCGAAAGCTTTTTGATGCTTCCAATACCCCAGCAATCCCTTGCTGCCGACCTTCGGGTAAGGTGCGATCAATAAAATGAGGTGAGAGTGCAATGCTGGCGAACTTCTCATCACCCGTATTCCAAAATTGCGCATAGGCTTTAGCGGCAGCTTCAACTGCGGGTGCATTTTCACTCTCATCTTGAATAACCGTTGCCGCGCTCACAGCAACAGGGACATAGAGTAGTAAGGCAAATAGCCCCCATAGACCAGCTATTTTATGCTGTATGGCTTTAGCCATAATCCACTTAGCCAAAACCATAATTTATATCCTTTCAAAATCAGCATACACAGGATAATCAATATAACCCGCCGCTCCACCGCCGAATAAAGGCCCTTTATCAAAGTCAGCCAAAGGCAGTTGATGTTGTAAACGATAAGGCAGATCTGGATTGGCAATAAACGAACGACCAAAAGCGACAAGGTCAGCGTAACCTTTTTCAATCACAGCGCTGGCACGTTCAACATCATAGCGACCCGCCACAATAATGGTGCCATTGAACACTTGTCTTAGCTTGATACGAAAACTCTCAGGGATCTGCGGCGCATCGTCCCAATCAGCTTCAGAAAGATGTACATAAGCAATCCCCTGCTGGCCTAAATACTCTGCTGCCAATAAAATTGTCTCTACAATTTCGGGACAAGCCATATCTTTAAAGGTGACAAACGGTGCCAATCTAACCCCCACTTTATCAGCACCTATTTTTGCACTGACCGCGCTAATGATATCCAATAGAAACTGAATACGCTTTAAGGGTGAGCCGCCATACGCATCGGTTCTATGGTTGGAATTGGTCCGTAAAAACTGGTCTATCAGATAACCATTGCCACCGTGGATCTCAACGCCATCAAAACCGGCATCAATCGAATTTTTAGCTGCTTGAGCAAAATCAGCCACCACTCGATCAATATCCGCTTGGTCCATCTCTCTAGGGGTTGGACAATCGACCATCTGCCCGTCGGGGTGAGCTTCATCTACAATCCAAACTTGCGTATCTGTTGGTTTGATTGCTGAAGGTGCTATTGGCGCTTCACCTCGTTGAAAAACCGGATGAGAGACTCGGCCAACATGCCAAAGTTGATTAAATATATGGCCTCCCACTTGATGTACTGCAGCCGTTACTTTTTGCCAGCCAGCGACTTGCTCATCAGTGTAAACACCTGGGGTGAACGAGTAACCTTGACTATCATCTGAGATCTGAGTGGCTTCACTAATAATCAAACCTGTTAATGCACGCTGCCCATAGTAAGTGGCCATCATCTCGTTGGGTATATTACCTGGCTGAGTGGTTCTAGAACGAGTCATAGGCGCCATCACCATACGATTACTTAACGATAAATGCGATTTATGGTACGGGGTAAAAAGGCTCATAATAGCTCCTGGTGTTGGTTAAAAACGTCGAAATTCTGCTGACTTGATGTATCTAAGGTGATCAATTCAAATATCACCTCTCCGGCACGGACAAAAACTTGTATTACATTGCTATCGGGTACCTGCCGAACATTGTATCTGGTGGCATTTTGCTGCAACTTTTGAGTTAAGGTCTCTAAGCTCATATCGGTATCAAAAGCGATATGGCCGATACCGCACTGTTGCGTATCTGACTCAATAATATGGATTAATGCCTGGTCACCTTGATATAACCATGATCCCTTAAAAGGAAAATTAGGCCGATTACCATTCTTTAATCCCAAAACATCAGTCAATAAATAGGTCGCTTCATTTCCTGCTGAGGCAAGTAAGTTGAGATGGTTAAATGTGATTGCCATTATTAGTTATCTCACTGTTCAAATGATATTAAGCACTCTATACCCATTAACTTATTTTGATAATTAGGCTATTATTAGAATCATTTTCAAAAAATATTTGATATGTATCATCTCAATGATCTTCAACTCGCTATCCGTATTGCCGACTTACAGAGTGTTTCAGCTGCTGGACGCGAACTAGGCATGACCCCAGCTGCAGCCAGTGCAGCCCTACAACGACTGGAGAAAAAACTCGATTGCTTGTTATTTGCCCGCTCAACTCGGCAGATGACACTCACTGAAGAGGGTCATCTTTTTATTGAGTCCGGTCGTCAAGCGCTGGCCATTTTAGATAATGCTAGCAATGCACTCGCCGATAATCGCGGTGAGCTTAAAGGTGAACTTCGTATCGCTTTGCCGTCTGATCTTGGCCGTAATATTGTTCGAGCATGGCTAGATGAATTTGCGCAAACAGCGCCTGAATTGAAATTGACGCTATTTTTTGGCGATCAGATGACAGATATTATCGCCAATAATGTGCAGCTAGCCCTACGCTACGGTCAGCTAGAAGATTCAAATCTAATGCGCCGACAGCTGGCGATGATGCCGAGAGTGGCAGTGGCATCTCCAGCCTATATCCAGCGTCATGGCAACCCTACTCATCCAAAAGATCTTGGCCATCACCAAATACTCCTGCTCAATAGAGGTGGAGAACCTTGGCATAAATGGCGTTTTAGCCACAAAGAAAAACAGTATGAGGTTGATGTCACTGGCAGTAAGATTTGTAATGATGGCGCGGTGATAAAGGACTGGGCACTCGCCGGAGAAGGCATTGCTTATAAGAGTTGGTTTGATGTCGCCAAAGAGGTTCACCAGGGAAAGTTGGTATTACTGTTTGCCGATCAAATAGCAGAACGTATTCCATTGCAGTTGGTTTACCTGCAAACCGATTACCCCAGCCACAAAGTGAGAACAGTTATTGACTTTTTAAAACAAAAATCACAACAATTTACACTGCAATATCCCTTGCCGACTTAAATAAAAATACCTATCGCTCATGCTTTAGTCGTTGCATTAACTTTTTTAATGAATAAGGAAACGCCAGAACCAAGTGCAATAGCCAAACAAAACCAAGCGCTAGGAATAAGCCAAAATGTCTCAACGAGCATACCCTCCTTATCGACATAAACGCCTATGTAGTGATAAGCAACGACTGAAGCTAGGCTTAATAATGAGAATATAAGCGTTAGACTAAATAAACGTAAATGTAACACTGTCATTTCCAATCTTAGGTTTTCAAATTAACACTGATTATGACGGCACTTTGGCGAGGTCACAAATTAACTCTCCTTCATAATCATTTTCCGCAACCTTGCTTGAATAAATTATAGGATGACTAAACCAGCATATTCATGCGCGTAGCTCACCTGAAGTGAATTCACCTGCGACATGCTGTCGCAGTTGCTCGATTTTGCTTTGCTAATTTAAATACACACTGACACTATTCGCAGCACACAAAATAAAAACACAATATTATTATGAAGTTGCGCCTATCTTTAGTCTCTTTATCTGTTATTTCCGCTTTATTCCCATTAACGGCCTTTGCCGATGATTCTGGCTTTGAAATTATCGAAGTCACTGGCCATCATCAAGGCAGTTATAGTGCTGTAGTACCTGAATCTGCCACACCTCAAACGGACATTAGTGGCCTACTTAGCAACCTGCCGGGCGCCTCCGTTAATGGTAATGGCCCATTAACCGGTATTGCGCAGTATCGAGGTTTATACGGTGACAGGGTTAACACCCAAGTCAACGGCATGACGCTGTCGAGTGCGGGTCCTAACGCTATGGATACGCCGTTAAGCTATGCCAGTTTGGTACTCACTGAGCGCCTAGAAATGGTACGCGGTATCGCGCCAGTATCAGCGGGGGCTAATACTATTGGTGGCAGTATTCAAGTCATTGAGTCGCAAGCAAGCTTTGATGAAGTCAGTGGTAAGGTTGCAGGGCAATACCAAGACAATGGTGAGCGTAGCTATATCGGCGGCAAGGGCAACTTTGGCAGTGAACAACACGCCGTCTTGGTATACGCAGATATACTCAAGGGCAATGAGAATACGACAAGTGGCGATGATAAAGCTATTTCCCCCACTACTTATGACAAAACCATGGTCGGCGGACAATACCGCTATAATTTAGCGGACAGTAGCGGTCACGATGAGTCTATAGCCATTGGATATCAACATCTTGAAACCACTAATGCTGGAACACCGGCCCTGCCAATGGATATCGACTTTATCCGTACAGATAGAGTTAAAATTGAAGGGCAACATGATCTCAATAGCTGGGACATGAACTGGCATATTGCCTACAGCGACGCCCAACATGGAATGGATAACTTTAGCGAACGTACGAAGATGCCCAGCATGAATGCACGGTATAATAATGCTGAGAGCCAAAGTTACGATGCACTGATTTCATTAGCCCAAGACGCTTGGGTATTCGGTTTAGACGCGCAGCTTAGCGAACATAATTCCGTCATAACCGATCCAACTAAGCCAATGTTTAACGTTGATAATTTTAATGGCGTTAGCGATAACAGCTTTAGTGCGTTTGCCCAATGGCAGCAAGATATTAACCAGTGGAACTGGCAAATCGGTGCCAGAATCAAGCACTACCAAACGGACGCCGATGAAGTGAACCATTCGATGGCAGGCACCATGCCCGCAATCAAGATGTTAATGACCCAGTTTAATAATAGCGACCGTTCACAGTCTCAAACCGGTGTTGATTTGGCAATAAATGGACGTTATTCGCAAACCGATAAACTGAGTTGGGTGGTTGGCCTAGCACGTAAACAAGATAGCGCGAGCTACCAGCAGCGGTACCTGTGGGTGCCAATGCAGTCAACAGGCGGGCTTGCTGATGGACGCACTTATGTTGGCCAAGCTGATCTAGACTTAGAAACCGCTTATCAAATCGAACTCGGCAGCGATTATCAAACAGATAACTTCAGCTTGAGCCCACGGATATTCTTCCAGCGCATTAATGATTATATTCAAGGTGTTGTTGCTACAGATCCAGCAGTCATCATGGCTGCTGCAATGATGGGTGATGACAACCCAATGCAGTTTTCCAATGTTGATGCACAACTTTACGGCATGGACCTGAGTGCGACCTATCAGCTAAACGAGTATTTCAATGCCGATATGGTGGCGAGTTATGTGCGTGGTGAGCGTCGTGATATTAGCGACAATCTTTATCGTATCAGCCCCGCTAATCTAAACCTTGGCATTAATTACAACGTCAATAACTGGATTGCCCGCATCGAAACTCGTGCGGTTGCGGCGCAGAACAAAGTATCAGACACACAGCTAGAGCAAACTACAGCCGGTTATGCCTTGGTTAACTTGTCAGTCGGTTATGATGCGGAAAACTGGTTACTAAAAGCAGGTGTCGACAATCTTTTTGATACTGATTACCAAGACCATCTAGCGGGCTATAACCGCGTGATGGGGAGCGATATTGCGGCTGGCGAACGTATGCCTGGTACCGGGTTAAATGCTTGGCTGAGCGGCGAGTACCGCTTTTAAACCTCTTCGCGGTTAACGTAACGTGTGAGTGGCCATCCACTCCACTTACTTTTACCCCGAGCTGACATCCTCTGTCTCGGGGATTTTTTCTGTCTCAAATTAAAACTCTCCAGCTAGGGGCTGTTGATCTTTCGAGCTTAGTTTTTGTTCGAATTCAATGATTTTAGTACAAGGCTTGAGCGATGATGCTTAGCTGGCTAAGCGAAAAGCTCGTAACGCATTCTAGCCATAAAAGACTAAAAGTATTGAAACGACCCCGAAGGGCCGCGCTTCTTGGCTATTTTTACGGTGTTGTAGGCTATTTGTGGAGAATGACTAAACGACATAGCCTCCGCCTTGTCAAAATAGCCAATAAACGGCGGCAAAAACAACCGTGAAAGATCAACAGCCCCTAAGCTAATAGCCGCTTTCTTTGCAGCATGTCTTTATCGGCAACATCGAGCAGCTCACTAATAGTGCTTGCACTATTTGCCTCCGTGATGCCTATTGATACGGTAAATACGGGTAATTTAACCATTTGATGATGTGAGCAAAATGCCGCTGCGATTCTATGTTTTACCGCCTGCAGATCTTCCGTTTCATCTAACATCACCAAAGCAACAAATTCATCACCACCGATACGACCAATCACGTCAGACTGACGCACAGATTGCGTCAATACTCGTCCTATAAGGGTGATGACATCATCGCCAATACCATGCCCATGTTGATCATTAATCGCTTTGAAGTTATCGACATCCAAATATAAAAGGCCCAGGGTTGTTTTGGTTCTGTGGGCTAACTTTATACGTTGCTCTGCAAGAACATTAAAACCGCGACGATTATGGACACCCGATAGTGGATCGGTAATCGCCAATTTTTGCATATCTGCATACCCTCCGATTAAAGAAAGGTCTGATTCTAAGATATCTTTAAGGTGGCGTATAAGCTCAAGGTAGGTTGTTTTATAATTCGTCTCTTTATAATCCATAACACAGAAAGTACCAAACGGTTCGCCGCAGGGCCAAAACACGGGCACGCCTAAATAGGATCTAAAGCCATCGCTATGCACTTCAGGGTTGTTATCCCAACAGCTATCAATGATGGCATTATTAACATATAGCTCTTGACGAGTTTCAACGATTCGGCGACAAAAGATATTAACTTCGGGCTCAATAATGACGCCCGCAGGATAGGGGTTAGACGCTTGTGCACTGGCAATGGTAACTTGAAAACCTTTTGGGGTGTACTGCACCAGAAAACCGGCTGGAGCATCAAAAAGTTTAGCCAGTAAATTAACTGTTTTTTGCCATTTATCAAGGGAGATAAGATCGTTGGGATTTTCTAGTAAAAAAGTATCAGTGTTAAACACGGCATTTGAGGTCATCGGCTACTCCGGATCAGAATAAGCTATCATTATTTTTTGGCTGCTTATCTCAATTCAGCATAGCGACATAGCGATGTATCTGTCCAACATTTAACTCACTTTCAGCATAGTGCTTCAATTATTAGCGGTTTTTCAGTTAAATATACAGCTTGGGAAAGCACCTCCTGAATCCTAATATACTGCTACTTATATACTTTATTAATTTGGAATGACAAAAAGAGGTTAACGATGATCAACCGTCGGCTTTTTGAGCAGTTTTCGTTGTAGAGTGCGTCGATGCATACCCAGTTGCCGCGCTGTCGCAGATACATTGCCTTTATTGGCATTAAGTACTTGTTGTATATGCTCCCATTCCAACCTTTTTGTTGAGAGCGGCTCCTCAGTCAAAGGTTCGAGCGCTGTATCTCCGGCAGTGATGGACAGCGCGCTTAAAAGGGTTTGGGTATCGACCGGTTTAGCCAGATAATTATCGGCGCCAAGACGAATAGCCTCAACTGCTGTTGCAATACTGGCATAGCCCGTCAATAACACCATGGTCACTTGAGGTAATAACTGCCGCAGTGGCGAGATGAGTTTAAGTCCATTTTCCTGCTCAAGCTTCATATCCAGCAGCACATGCGTTGGCCTAAACTGACGGGCAAGTAATAGCCCTTGCGTCGCGTTGTGGCATTGCTGGCACTCAAAACCATGTTTGCTCATACGCCGACACAATACACCCGCGAGCGCGAGGTCATCTTCAATAATCAGCAAGCGGCTCATGATAATTCACCTTTAGATAATTCGATATCGAATTGCAGCGGAAAGCTCACTTCGGCAATAGTCCCCCCGCTTGCCGTACTGCCCAATAACAGGCGCCCCCCCAGCCGTTCGAAGCTTGCATGGCTTAGCAGTAATGCCATGCCCATGCCTTGTTCACTCTCAATTAATTGATGCCCCACCTGAGCTCGCATCGCTTTTGAAATTCCAATGCCATAATCTCTCACAGAGATACATAAACGCTGGCTTTGTGGAGCGATAATAGCAGAGACGGTTACCCGCGTATCTCCGGTTTCAGCCAAGCTTGCACTCGCGGCATTCTCCACTAAAGACATCATTGCGGGTAGCAGACTGGCATCAGACAGTACCGAAGTTGAAGCATGTTGTTCGGTGGTCTCATCATCAAAGAGTGTGAGTTCGAGCTTCACTTGCGGCATCAGCAGTAACACCTGTTGCTGCAGGGTTTGTAGCAGCGTATTCGCCGTCAGTACGCTTTGTCTCTGCTCACGGATCGATTCAGTTGCAGCGCGCAGCGAATGTAACGTTTGCTCACAGCGCAGCAAGGCACTATTCATTTCAGATAAAACAGGCGAGTCGTTTTTACCTTGCTCTTGCGCTTCCTCAGTGGCCTCGTCGACTAACAACCGCAAGCTGGCCAATGGAGTCGCAAGTTGATGCGCCATCTGGGCTGATGCAGTGCCGAGCGCTAATAACTTCTCTTGCCTCAATTGGGCTTCCCGCATAAAGCTGAGCTCAACATCTTTTTTACGCATTCGTTGTGCGATGTAAGCGACGCTTGTGGTCAGTACCAATGATGAGATAAGGAAATTGAACCACATGCCAAGGTAGTGCGAGCTCATGTCCATGCCATGGTGTTTCATTTGGCTTTCAGGCACAGAAAAGATCATCAAACTATAAGCAACTGCTGATATTAGCGTGAGCGTCCATGGCGCCCATTTGGGGAGTGTTATCGCAGCGAACGCAATAGGTAATAACAATAAAGAGATAAACGCATTGGTGGCGCCGCCAGTAAAATAGAGCCAAGAGATCCAAAATACGGTATCGAGCAGCAACACAATAAATAACCCTGACTCGATACGGCTGATAGGCTCACGTAGCCTAAAGGTAAACGCCAAATACATGGCCTCTAAACACATGCCCCAATATAAAACCGGACTGCTAAGCGAGAGACCAAAGGTGTCCGCGGCAAAAAACGTCAGTCCGATCTTAAGGAGTAACCCTCCAAATCGTAGTAACGCTAATTGATCCGTCACGCCCAAGTTACTATTAAAAAGCTTTCTAATTCGTCTATTTATCATCTATCACTATTATTTTCTTATCACATTAGGGAGGGTTAACCTGCTTGTTTAAGCATGGCCATCGCACTTGGTGACTGCTGTAATGCCTGTCCGATTCCAACCTTAAACGGTACCTTGGTTTGAATCGACAAACTGGCCAGTCTCTCACAACTTAATGTGCAGTTATGGGGCCGATTTACGCTATCTGTGGGCGACATCACAGGGTTAAGATGTTGAGTACCCAGTCCGAGTAACTCCCCCATGATCAATAGCATCTGATACTTGCTCATGGTGTCGCTAGCACTAAAATGATAATTTCCCGCTAAGGTGGCTCCAGAGGCTTTAAGCACCACCATTTGCGCTATTGCCGTGGCAACATCTGCAGTAGATGTCGGGCTGCGCACCGCCCAATCGTCAATATATTGCTCTGTAGCATCGAGTAGATTATTGAGTAACACCATCACCGCAGACTCTTGCACCGTTTCAACTTCGCCATAAAGGATCGGCAAACGTAACATGGCAAAATCTTGCTTGGCGTCAGTAATAATCATTTCACCTTGGCGTTTTGAGTCGCCATAAAAATTAACTGGATGGGTAAGTGCATCTTCAATATAAGGGGGCGCAGTGCCATCAAATACATAATCAGTCGAAATATACAGCAACCACGCACCGGACTGACTCGCAGCATCGGCTAGCGACTGTGTTGCTTCAGCATTTAGAGCGAGCGCCGCAGCAGGATTTTGTTCCGATACATCGGGGCGACGTTCTGCAGCGCAATGTACAATAATATCGGGACGGTGAGTTTCAACAAATACCTTAACGCTGGCAGATTGCGTTAAATCCAGTTTATGCATATCCACATGAGCACGGCTAAAACCACAAGCAATTACCTGATTATTAGGATTTGCCTGTAACTCACGCACCACCGCTCGTCCCAATAAACCTGTTGCTCCCGTTACCATTACGTTAACCATCGCTTTCCCCCTTGAATTAGCCGCTGCTTAGCTTAAGTGCTTTTCTTCATCTAAGCACTGGTTTACTCTGGATATAACCCATCCTACTTGAAAATGCTCGTTTCAGAGCCGTTGTGCAAGTTCAATTCTAGGCACATTAACGTAGAAATCGTTATTCCCTTTTAAGATACTGCAACAACGAAGTGGCCTTGCACAACGCCTTCTGCGATAGGTTTTAATGGGCTCTACTCTTAACCAAGGGAACGACCATTAGACAATCAATGCAAGCACCAAGGAAGGTGTGAATGTCAGTTAAGCAGGAGCAATCACTGACCTTGATTAAAGCCCATTAAATTCCCACTGAATTCTGCATATTCAGGTAAGATGGGTATAGATTACTTTTCACTAAAGAACTACTTAATGTCGTCTGAAAATGCGCTGCCACTCATCATTGCAGGCCCCAGTTTACGTCACTGTGATCAGCAACATTTTACGTTATGGTTCGTGAGCCGCGAACGGTTATCAAGGTTAACCTTAACGATAGCCAACGCCGGTTTTTCACGCGAACTCACAGATGATGAAGTTCATATTATTGAACTTGGCCAGCATGCTTTTCAGTACTTAATATGCGTATCACAACCCGAACTCCTACCTCGCGACACCCCTTTGGCTTATCAACTAAGCTGCGCTGACAAAGCGAATATATTTGCTGACGTAAAGGGGCTTACTTACAACGACAGTACCGACATTGAATTTATCGTTAAGCCACAAATTGATAATTTACTCCATGGATCATGTCGCAACCCCCACCACCATAGTGGCGATGCTCTCGTTGCCGCCGACACCCAGATATCGCAATTAGCCACACTGCAACAGCGTCCATCATTGCTAATGTTAAGTGGCGATCAGGTTTATGTGGATGATATTGCGGGGCCAATGATCTATGCGATTGGTGAAGTGATTTCACTGCTGGGCTTAACCCAAGAGCGCTTTAATGATTGCAGTCTCGCGGGCAGTGAACAGATAAGTTATCAGCCTGAAGCCATGTATCAACGCCATATTAACTTGCTACCCAAAACGCAATATAAGGCTAAAACGGCAATTAAGCGTTGGTATATCAACCACCCTATTTTCACCTCATCCATTGCAGAAAATCATCTGGTCAGTCTCAACGAACTGATTGCGCTTTATCTGCTGAGTTGGTCACCGGAGCTGTGGGAACTGATCGATATCCCCAAAGATGTTAGTGGCTTAAGCAACGCTAATACGTTGCGTTGGCAGCGTGAATGGACTCACTTGCTGGCGTTTAAAAGTGGCCTGCAACAGGTACGTCGCTTATTTGCCCATATACCGACCTATATGATTTTCGATGACCACGATATTACCGATGATTGGAATTTAACCGCAAGGTGGGAACTGGCGGCGTATAATCATCCCTTTTCAAAACGCATTATAGGCAACGCACTTATCGCCTATACGCTATTTCAAGGTCTCGGTAATGCGCCAACCAAATTTGATGCTGAAATTCGACCACAACTGGACGCCCTCTTTAAATCGCCCACAAGTTCTGCCCAAGATGCCCTTATCGATACCCTGCTTAGCTTTGAGCACTGGCATTACAGTTTGGACACTAGCCCTAAACTTATCGTGCTAGATACCCGGACTCGCCGCTGGCGTAGCGAGTCCAACCTGGGTAAACCGTCTGGCCTGATGGATTGGGAAGCGTTAATGGAGTTTCAAGCTGAACTGGTTAATCAACCCAATGTGATTATTGTTTCGCCAGCCCCTATGTATGGAGTCAAGCTTATTGAAACCATACAAAAAATGGCGACGTGGTGCGGCGCGTCATTACTGGTGGATGCCGAGAACTGGATGGCACATCCAGGCACCGCTAATACACTGTTGAGTATTTTCCAACACCGTAAAACGCCCGAGCAATTTGTGATCCTCTCAGGTGATGTTCATTATTCGTTTAGCTACGATATTAGTATTCGATTTAGAGATGCGGGACCGGCGATTTACCAGATCACCTGTAGTGGTATTAAAAATCAATTTCCAGAGAAACTACTGCCCTACTTCGACAAATTCAATGGTTGGTTATACGGCTATTTCTCACCACTCAATTTTTTCACTAAGCGTAAACGTATGTCGATCCGTGGTCGTCGCCCCAATGGCGCACGCAGCAAACGCTTAATGAATAAGAGTGGGATAGGCAGAGTCGAACTGGCTAAAAATGGCGCGCCAACCAAAATTGCGGTATTGCATGCCGATATGAGCGAAACCGAGTTTTTACCACCTAGGCACCGCTAGATAACCATCCTTACAGCTGCAGTCCATCACAACTAATGTCGATAAACTCCGCTGACAACGGGTCAACAAACGCCAGTCTTTTAGCAACCAGCATTAATGGTTTGTTAAAATCATCGGCCGCTTTATCGAGTAATTCAGGATAAAGTCTGTCATTCAAAATAGGCATACCCAGACTCATCATATGCACCCGTAACTGGTGCGTTCTGCCTGTCACGGGGGTGAGCTCAAATAGCCCCAAATTACCGTTGACTGCGACTAAACTAATTTCAGAATGACTATTAGCCTCGCCATCAGTCATTTTCATCATAAAGCTAGGCTCAGCCTTCACTAATCGATTTTTCACCGTCCAGCGAGTCGGCAAGCTTAGCTCGGTAGCTTCAATAAGCTTTTGTATCGAAGCGGATAAAACGGCGACTGCCTGATAGGTTTTAGTGATATTACCATTTTTAAAAAGTTGATGATAATCATGGCGAGTGCTGGCATTGAGAGACAATAACATCACTCCAGCCGTCGCTCGGTCTAGTCGATGGGCAGCAACAATTTGCTCATTAGCTGTCTTTATCCGCAGGCGATTTACCAAGCACTCATTAACAAAATTACCACTGGGATTAACCGCCAAAAAATGCGGTTTGAAGGCAATAATAATTTGCTCATTTTGTAGCAGTATTTTTTCTTCAAATGGGATCAACGATTCTTGCTGCACTTCGCGGTAATAATAAACCCGAGCTCGCGGGATAAATACGCTGTCCAAGGTAACGAGTTGTCCGTCGCGCCAATGCACTTTTCCGCTTTCGATCCGAGCAATCCAAACGGCCTCATCAATCGCTTTAAAATGGCTGACTAAAAAACTTAATACGGATGGCTTATCGGTAACCGTTTCTGGTAAAACGATATAGGAGGCTTGGGCGGCGCGTACGGAATGGCTCATAAAATTAATACTGATAGCATAAAACTGAGCGCTACTTTAACAAAAAATAGCTCATAAAGGGCAGATCTAATCTCAAAGCTAATACCAATATCAGTTTAGCTTAATAAGATTTGGCATTGGCGTGGGACTTAATCAGCTCAAGCACAAAATTCATGGTTTTATGACAATTAGGTTGATTCAATAAGCGTAACTTATCTTTATTGTACAGCGGTAACACCTCTAACCAGCGCTGACTGACCCATGATGCATCTTCGAGATGTACATCATTATCGTACAAGCCAAAGAGATCAGGGTTTACTTCATAAAACTGCTCTAAAGCGGCACTAATCAACTCGAACTCACCGTAAATTGGCTCTTGCTGCCAATTATTACAGGCTAATGTTCTGCTGATCCAAACACCATCTCGACGCTGAGCTGCAGACAAAATGCGTACTCTTTGCTTACCTTGTAAAACGATGCCGAGAGAATCATCATCCAGCTGGTTGAAATCAATGATCTCGCACTGGGTCGCCATTTCATAACAAGGCGGATGACTATTGGCTTTACTCATGCCGAACACTAATGGGTAATGCAATTTCAACACTTCGGCTATCATGCTCAGATAAGCCGGATCAACCACACGGATCTCTGCCCTTCCCTCAGGTAACAGCAAGGTATCGTGCATCAATAACGCCATCTCTTCTGTTCGCATAACAACCTCCTCGATAGGTAGGTCAGACCATCATTTTGACGATCATCAGTAAAGATAAAGTGTAGCAGCTGGTTAAATTTCAGCCAGAAAGCCACCTTATTGAACTGTTCACTAATTAGACAGGTAAATACGTTACTTTATTGCATTTAGATCAGGTTTTTACAGTCGCTCGAGCCTGCCAGCAAGAGATTTTTTATCGATGACATCGGCCAAATCATCTGCTAAGACTTGACTCATCGCAGCCGTTTTACGCCAATATTGAATTCTTGAATCGGAGTCAAAATGAGTAAAATCATTACGATCCGGCAACTTACTGTGGGGGAGGCTTCTTATATATGTATCCGTTGGCGCCAGGATCAGTGCATTGTCGTAATTCTGTTTTGCATCTCGCCAAGGTAACGATTTATCAAACCATCCAGGTGACATTCGTGGAAAGAAATGTGGGTAAAGCGTGAGCCCTGTTGGCGCCGTTAATGGAATATCGAAGTGATAATCGGTAATGCCACCATCATAATAGTGCCCATTCGGTGCGCCCTTGATCTCCGTGACTGGCGCTAACACCCAAGGGATAGATCCTGTTGCCAGTAACACTTGGTGAATATTGTCTACAGATAAACCACAAAATTGACTGGGAAGATCTGTGAGCTTAGAAAAAGGAGATAATGACTGCTGCACGCCAAAGACATAACGTTCAAAATGCCACGCTAAGCTTTTACGGCTAACAAGATTGGTCGCCGCAGCTACCGCTAGACCCAATGCCAGTGGCGCTTTACCTGTAACACGATTCAAATGACGTCCACGACAGGCAATATAATGACTATTTATAAATTCATTTGAAACAATTTCAGCTCCCCCTTGCTTGCCTAGCAAGCCCCCGAGGATCCCTTTTACTTGAGTCGACACTTCTGCTGCTGTTGGTTTGCTATCGTAACGTTGTCCGATATAAAGATCTTCTAACCGCTGATATGCCGCCAGTGGATTATTCTGTGCTAAACAAGCCAGACGCCAAGCTCCTGAAGAAGCGCCTAAGGTATGCAAAGGTTGCGCGAGTGATTTGAAAAACTCACCAAATAAATATTTGTCTAGCCCCGCAATACCAATCCACTTAGGCCCACCCGATGCTGCTAATAGCTGGCTAAACAACTCTGGTTTAAAACCATTTTCGTTAAGTGTTTTAAAAGCCTTTGGACCCGCAATAAATCGTAAAGAAGACACATTAAACCCTAAAATTAATTAACTTTTTATTGGATCCTAGATACCGTAAACTTGATCTTCAATGGAAGCAACAAGGATGTATTATGGAAAATACAACGATCATTAAGCCATACCCATGAGTGGGCTATGCTGTTATCGGAATCACTATCACCTTTGAAGTTAAATCCTGTATCGCCTAATAGCAGATAACGCTAAACTTCTATTTATTAAAATTCTACGCTAACAGTCATTATTTAGCTTAGAAAGACCTTATGAATGAGAACATTATGATTGTAGATACCTTAGCGAACCGAGCACTATACAGCCACATCAGCCCCCGCATCGCTAAAGCGCTTGCCCACCTGAGTGAAACCAATTTTAGCCTGCTTGAAGTCGGAACATACGAGCTTGAAGGCAAAGATCTGTTTGTTATCGTCAATGATTATCAGACTAAGCCTCGAGAAGTTGAGCCTTTTGAAGTCCACCAGCAGTATATTGACGTGCAATATGTTGTCAGTGGTGAAGAGGAGTTTGGCTATTTGCCTTTGGCAGACCAAACACCTTCAAAGCCCTATTTTGCTAAGCACGATTACGCCGAGTTTGACTACCTATCCAATAAAGAGGCTGCAGCCTTTATTCCCTTCAAAGCAGGGATGTTTGCATTGTTTTTTCCAGAAGATATGCATATGCCTGGAACCAGTGCTACGCCAAAACAGGTTCGAAAGGTCGTCATCAAAGTTAAAATCTAGCGCAACATAAACAGGGACAATATAATGAGATTTATTTTTCTACTCGCCAGTTTGCTTAGCTCAATAGCTGTTGCAGAAATTGCACCAAGGCAGTTACAAGACTTAAAAGCAGTGCAGTTTAATCAGGGCAGCATCATCACATCTGGGCTACCGACTAAAGCGGAGTTTCCTATATTGCAGCAATCGGGTGTTGAGTTAGTGATCAACCTCATTCCCAAAGGCAATGCTAGTGGCCATGACGACGAAGCGAGTTTAGTCACCAGCGCTGGCATGCAATATCAACAGATAGACGTAGACTGGAAGCAGCCTACTGTCGCCAATGTGGAGCAGTTTTTTGCCATCATGGACGCCAATAAAGGCAAAAATATTCTGATCCATTGCGCCGCAAATTACCGCGCCTCGGCTTTTTATTATCTGTATGAGCTCAAGCTTGGAAAAGCCGACTCCATCGATTTTAAACAACAAACGATGCAACCTTGGGGGGACTTATCGAAAAGCTTAGTTCAATACCCGCAATGGGATGCGCTTATTGAGACGGTTAAAGCCAAGACCCAATAAGACACGCGACCAACGCAATTTGAGCGCCGATTTATCGGCGCTTTTTTATGGCCTATTCCGCACGATGCTTCTATTTATAAGCGCCTGCATTCAACTCATTGCCTGAGCTTAAAGCGATTCACACCGTCCTTGTTAATATTAATTATATCACCGCTCCGCCCTCACCTTTATTGCAACCACAACTGAGAGAATGTGATCTTGATCATTATTCCCAACCTGCTAATATAGCGTCAAGATATTAGTTATTCCCAAAAGTTATAAGCAGCATTTGGCGATAAAACAATAACAATAAAGAGCTAAAAACAATGAATAACACCCCTGAACTGACCCAAATTTACCTTGATGCAAATGCTACCACCCCAGTACTGCCTCAAGCTGCCGCCGCCGCGTTATCGGCCATGGAAACTCTTTTTGGCAACCCAAGTAGTAGCCACATCACTGGGTTAAAAGCGAAAAACTTAATGGAACAAACTCGCCTAAGAGCAAAAACGCTGCTTGGAACGGGAGAGGGAAAACTAATATTTACCAGTGGTGCGACGGAAGGGATCCAAACATCAATCTTATCGGCGCTGATTGCAGCAAAGAGTAATATGTCAGCAAATCAAAGCTACTCGGTACTTTATGGTGCCACTGAGCATAAAGCTGTACCTGAATCATTGAAGCACTGGCTTGACGTGTTGGGGATTGCGGCTGCAGTAAAAGCGATTCCAGTTGATGAGTTTGGCTTACTTGATCATGACTTTATTAGACTCGAGGCACCCAATGCACTGATGATTTGCACTATGGCAGTTAATAATGAAACTGGCGTATTTCAAGATCTATCAGCTTTGGAAAACACAATTCGCAGCGCCAACCCGGGTATTTTTTGGATGGTTGATTGCGTTCAGGCATTAGGTAAAACCGAGCTAGATCTCAAGAACACCAGCATCGATTACGCTCCCTTCAGTGGTCATAAGCTGTATGCCCCGAAAGGCATTGGTTTCGTCTATATTCGAGATACTGCGCCGTTCACGCCTTTTATTGCCGGCGGAGGTCAAGAAGGCGGTCTACGTTCAGGCACTGAAAACCTGCCAGGTATGGCTGCGCTTAACGTTATATTTGAGATGTTGCTGTGCCCTGAGAACTCAACATTTTCAACAAGTGAACAACTGACACACTATCGACAGCAAATGGCTAATACCTTAGTTGAGTGCTTTCCTGAGATTGTGTTTAACAACAGCTTTAGCCATAGCGTTGCGACTACCATTAACTTTGCCGTGCCCGGTTTTAGCAGCAAAGAGATCATGGACCTTTTTGATGCTGCCAACATTCGCGTCAGCTCAGGGTCCGCCTGCAGCTCTAAAGTCAGCAGAAGTTTCGTACTAGACGCAATGGGGCTACCTGCTTGGCAAAGTGAAGCCGCTATTCGCATGTCCTTTGGACCCGCTATGACTCAAACAGAAGTCGACACTGCTTGCTTGCGCATTAAAACCGCTTCAAAAGCCCTCACTCAAAGCTGCATGATATTAGACGACAGCAGTAATATCTCCGACAAAACACCATTAGATGGCTTATTGCAGTTACGCTCTGGCGCGAGTTGCACTTGGGTCTATGTCGACTCATCAAGTAAACAAGCGTTAATTATCGACCCATTGCCAGAGCTGATCCAGAGACTCGACACCTTGCTGCAATGTCAGCAGCTGACGCTAGTCGCCGCCATCGATACTCATGGCCATGCCGATCACCAATCTGGTCGTGAGCTTCTGGTTGAACGTTATTTAGCAAAGCAACAATCTGATGTATTAGGTTGGCCAGAAACTCCAGACACCACTGAACACTTAGGTCAGCAATACCAAACGATTAGCATTGGTTCAAAACAGTTGGTCAGGCTACCGACTCCCGGCCACACTCGCGATAGCATTAGTTTACTGTTATGCGTAACGCCCTTAGCATTGGATAATATGCCTCAGCAAACACAATACGCTTTTTGCGGTGATACCATATTGATGGGTAGTCTAGGCAGAACTAATTTTGACTCAAGCTGCAGCCAGGACCTGTTTCATAGTTTGAAGTTGATCAGAGATAGCATTAGTAGCAGTACATTGATTTGTGCCAGCCATGATTACAATAATGAATTTACCACTAGCTTAGAGGCTGAGATTAGTCGCAATAACTTACTCAATGCGGTACTAAACGAAGCCCTTCCAGAACTTAATTTTCAGCAACAAAAAGCCTTACTGGATACGCACCTAAATGACGAAGTTGGCACCGAAATCATGTGTGGTGCAATCATTGGGAACTGTCATAAATCGAAGATAAAAGAGTATGACGCGATGAGTCTCAAAGCGGCAATGAGGCAAGACAATAACGTGAAGATTATTGATATTCGAGAGCCGCATGAATATGCGCTAAACCACTCACAGCAATCGAGTCAGAACGTGCCATTAACGCGTTTAGTGCAGTTTATTCAAGAGCACCAAGATGATAAAAATGAACAATGGGTATTGGTTTGTCGCAGCGGCAGTCGCTCAATGATTGCAGCGCAAGCGATGCACCGACTAGGATTTGAGCAAGTGTCTCACCTAAAGGGCGGCTACGCGCTAAGCTCGTAAACTAGTACTCAAAAATTAGTACTGAAAACGAAAGCCCTGCATCGGTCGATGCAGGGCTTTTTTTATTGATACTGAAGGTAAGGGTTATTTAGCTGCACTATAGTCGAGTAGCTGTGCACACTGCTTTGGCTTAACCTTTTCTTTTTTCTTTTTAGCCGTTTTTGCGGACTTTTTAGAGGTGGATTTAGGCTTGATTTGAGTCATCTGTTGCTTCCACCAGCTCAGTTCATTACAGCCATTACCCTTAGGTATCGGGGCCTGATTAATGCAGCGAGCATCACCTTCAGGACAATGCAGCCTTACATGCATATGATAAGTATGCCCCCACCACGGGCGGACTTTACTAAGCCAGCTATCATTGGCCAACTCCATATTGCATAAGTGTTGTTTAATCACCGGACTAACAAAAATACGCGCTACGCGGCTGTCTTCAGCTGCCAATTTCAGCATGCGAGTATGCTCGGGCAGCCATTGCTGATTATCAAGCGTGAATTGCTTAGTATTAACGATATCAAAAGGCTGTGGTTGCTCTCGCTCTGCAACCGTTAACGGTTGCTCAGTCAGCTTAAGCCAAATATCCACATCTAGCCCTATTTGATGGCTTGAATGACCATGGCTGAAGTTACCTCCGCGTGGCATAGACATATCCGCAATTAATAGATCGCTATGGTCATTTTGTTGAAAGTCACTGGCAAAGTCAGTGATAAATGAGATAAGTAACGGATGACCATAATAGCGCTGTCGCTGGGTGCGAATAACTTGGAATCCCTCTCCAGACAAAGGCAGTGCCTCCGCTCCAGCCAAGCAACCATTAGCATAACTGCCCATCGCGGCAACACTCCCCTTATAAGGGGTGTCAACTTGCTCCCATTGGTTGGCAGATAAAACTGAAGACGTCAACATCAGCAGCATACTCAATAAGCACGATAATCGACTTAAGCTAGCAATACATTGCCACTCTCGCACCCATACATTCATCTGTAACCAGCCTTATCAAACTAAAACATCACTTAAGCTTAACGTACAATCCTAAGTTCACTAAATCGCTTGGTTGGATTTATCTTGATTGATTTTTCTCGAAATAAACCTTTGATTCTGATGAATATTAACTTCTAGAAAATTGATGAGGTGCTGTAATGACTCCAGTTTTGGTATCACATCCATTACCGTAATAGCTGCAATCTCTTTTGCCAAATTATGTAATCGCGGTGCATAGAAGTTTGCCGCCATATTTTGAACTGAATGAGCCAGAGCATGGATCTCTTTTACATCGTTAGTGTCATAGGCGTGGATCAATTGACTGATGCTGCTTTCGGCAAACATTTTAAACAGCTCTACCTCCTCCTCGATTTTAGTATGATTATCATCATAAAGCGCAAGTAACTGCTTAAAATCAATGTCGGCCTCAGTAATATTAAGATCTTCCTCTTTATGGCGCGCAAGGGCGACGACCTTATTATCGCTATTATTAGTTTTGCTAATTTCATGCGATAGATAGGTTTTACAAATAATATGCGCATGTTGACTCAGCGCATCTCTAAAACTTTGTTCTTGCAAAGGTTTGGTTAAAACGTGGTTGGCACCAGCACGGATCATGTTGTCATGCGCTTGCTGAAATACGTCAGCAGTACAAGCAAAGATAGGAATGTCTAACTTAAGTTCATCGCGAATATATTGGGTTGCCTCAATCCCATCCATTTCAGGCATATGGTTATCCATCACAACCAAGTCATAATGCTTCTGCTGCACCATCTGTGTTGCTTCTAAACCATTCTTTGCAACGTCAACGGTATGACCTAAGCGTTGACAGAATGTCCTCGCCACTAAAGCGTTTATCTTATTGTCTTCAGCAATTAATATGTTGATACTTTCGGGTAAGTGATTGTGCGCACTCTCTGTAACTACCGCCGCTTTAGGCTTAGCTTTAGCTCTTTCAATAGCGATAAAGACTGCAAAAAAGGTACCTTTACCGACTTCGCTGGTGATGGATATCGTGCCATTCATCAACTCAACAAGTTGTTTAACAATTGATAACCCTAAACCCGTTCCGCCATATTGGCGAGTCGTTGAAGATTCTGCCTGGGTAAATGGGTCAAAAATAGAGGCCAATCGCTCTTGTCTAATACCAATACCGGTATCAGAAATTTTTATTTCTACACCTAAAGCCCCTTCTATATTAATGCCCTGCTTAAATGCCAATGAGACACTTCCCTCTTTAGTGAACTTGACTGAGTTACTTAAAAGGTTATAAATCACTTGCCTGATCCGCGCTTTATCGCCTTTAAATGATTGGCCCTCTTCAATGTCATTAGTAACCACAAGTTGAATATTTTTCTCACCACATATCGGCTCGTACGTATTAGTGATGGGGTCAAGCACACTGTTGAAGTTAAACACTTCATTTTCTAGTTCTAACCTACCCTGCTCCACTTTTGAGAAATCAAGAATATCGTTCAATAACGACGTTAGATGATTACCTGACTCCAGTAAAATTTGAATCTGTTTGCGGTGTTCAGGATTATCGAGATTGGGTTCTATAATCTGCGCCATTCCCAAAATACCGTTTAGTGGCGTTCTCAACTCATGGCTCATTGTAGCTAAGAACGTTGATTTGGCTCTATTGGATACGTCTGCTTTTACCACGGCTTGTGCTAAATCATCCTGCATCTGTTTGCGTGCAGTGGTATCCCTTTCTACCGCAATAAAGTTACTGACTTCACCATGACTGTCGGTGACAGCATTGATACTCATATCGATCCAATAGGGGCTACCATCTTTGTGATAATTAACAATCTCAGCTTCAATGGATTCATGCCCCCGAATAGCACTGCTAATTTTTCCTACATCTTCTTTTGAGGTATTAGAACCTTGTAATACATCACCTGGTTTTTTACCTTGAATATCATCAAGCGTATAGCCGGAGATGGTAGTAAAGCCTTTGTTTACCCATGTCACTAAACCCTGTTTATCAGTAATAATAAAACCATCTTGTGCGTGCTCTGCGACTAAAGCTAATAGATCTTTCTCCTTCTCTGATGCCGTAAGGCTTTGTAACATACTCCTCTCTTTGCGCGTTTGCTCTTGTAGCTGAACCCGGTAGTAAAGAGACAAAATCACAATCAATAACATACTGCTAAATAATAAGTTTAACTTAGTTTTTTCAACAATAGATAGCCAAAAAAACTCCTGTTCACTGATATCTTCTCTCACTTTTCCATTAAGGATTTGATGATTCTTAACTGAGATTTGCTGCTTTATAGTAGCGAGGAGTGCCGTATGAATACTTAAGCTTTGATAGCTACTTAAAGATGCCAACTCTGGACTTACAATAGTGGAAATAGGCAACGCCATTATTTGCCCAATCACATGTATTCGATTGTCGTTATCAGGCATTTTCTGCCATAGATCTTGCTGTAATAAATTAATAGTATGTTTTGAATATTCTTGAGATATTTTAAGCCTCAATGTAGTTTCAAGATCCGTTACTAGCGCGGCAACGGAGGCAGACAATTGATTTGCATGTAAAACAATTTCCGGATCACCTAATAGTAAATAAGAAATTACAGAGATGTTTTCTGGCTGTAAACTCACTTGTAGCAGCTGAACTTGTCGTTCAGTGCCAACTAAAGCATTTGAAATTACATCGTAATCTTGTCCATTGGTCACTTCTATTTTAAAAACATCATCCCTAACAGAGAGGATGTCATGGCTTAATTCCGTATAAGCGTACTGGTATTTCTGTACGATATTAACTTTAGCCAGCTGCATTGCAATGACAATCAAAATCAATGTAGCAAATACGACCAACCAGCTGGAGCGGGTCTTATAACTTAAAGAGATCATTGACTTAATTCCTTAAGAATAGGAGGCTTTGGCGCTGTAAGAGCATCCAGAAATGCAATAAGTTCTACGACTGTTTTCGCTTCTAAATCCTTACCCAATTGCACCTTAGCCATCACGACTACGGCCTCCTCCAATGTCTCTGATCTGCCATCGTGAAAATAGGGGGGAGTAATGGCAACATTACGTAGACTAGGCACTCGATAAACGTATTTATCATTGGTATCGCGGGTTTGTTCATAGCGACCCAGATCAGCATTAAGCGCAGTAACAGATTGAACGCTGCCAAACTTCTGAAACAGATTACCACCAATATTGCGGCCTTGATGACAATAGATACAACCTAAAGATTGGAACTTTTGCCAACCAAGAACGGCTACTTGGGAGAGGGCCTCAGGCTCACCTTTAAGGTAACGATCAAAAGGAGCATCTGGTGTGTTGAGCTGCATCATAAAGGTAATTAACGCGTCTTTAATCGTATGCTCGGTAATACCTTCATCATAATGTTTAGCAAATGCGGATTGATAACTGGCTTGGTTAGATAATCGTGCCACTATGTCGCCCCAATTACTGTTCATTTCTAATGGATTATGTATTGGCCCGTCGATTTGCTCATGTAAACTATTCGCTCGACCATCCCAGAAGAAACGCGTGTTGAGCCCGATGTTGAACACCGTTGGCGAGTTCCGGTGACCTTCGCCCTTTACACCTTTTGAAACACGAATATCCTCAGCACCATTATCGTAAATATGGTGACATGACTCGCAACTCACTTCACCGTTAGAAGAAAGCTGTGAGTCTAAAAAAAGTCGTAATCCTAATGCAATATGTGGCTTTTGGTCTTGCTGGAAGTTAAATGCGGGAACGGCTGCAATTGAAGTATGCTGATTTGGGCTTACTAATTGTCCTAGGTGCTCAATGGTCTCATCAGTTTCTGCCTCTTGGACAAAGCTCGCCTGACCTTTAAAGCTTTGGTAGAGAAATACGCTGAAACAAGCAACGATTACAAGAGCAATCGCCCAGCGATATTTAAAAATCATGCTTACACTCCCTTGTGCTTTTATGCAGTAATCCCTTGCTGCAGCGTATTTTTAGTGTAGTAAAACCCCATGGAAACGCTAGGCGCGAATCAAAGAAAACGATGATTAGCTGGAGGTTAAAAGCAAGAGGAGTCGCACAATAGGTAACAGTTGGTCAACTTTACATCGAAAATGATCTGCTTTTGGAGGCTAAGCTTTGCCATCACCATCGTTTATTAACAAGCAGAATTACGAGATAAATCATAGCTTGCACGAGCGAGAGCCTAACTAACATAGAAAAAGCGGAGCGATCCTGCTCCGCGTACTAAATTCATCAATCACCACATCAGCTAATCATTAAGCAGGTTAGGCAACCTCGTCGTAATGTTAGCAGAAAATTAACGCTTCCCCTGTTACTCATTACCACGTCCTAATAATAGAACTCATGCGACCGCGATTAAAAACCGTAACGATAAAGGCTGAATAAGATACTCAGGCAGACTAATGCTGTGTATCTCACTTTCAACCTCTTTCAGCAGCCTTGCCAAAGAAAAATCTTTGTTTAAAGTAGATTTGCCCCAGCTAAAATCCGCTTAGGGCGTTTGAAGTATGACTAGTCGAGCGTTTCAAAATCCTTACTTAGACCTGAATCGTTAGTCTTGCTACGGTTTTGATACAACCAGCGGTAAAGTGTGGGTAATACTAGCAACGTCAGTGCAGTTGAACTGAATAAGCCACCAATAATAACTATGGCTAAAGGTTGCTGAATTTCGCTGCCAACACCCGATGAGATTAAGATTGGGATCAATCCTAGCGCCGAGGTCAATGCCGTCATTAATACCGGACGTAGACGACCCACTGTCCCCTCATATACCGCGTCATAAAGTGACGCATTGGTTTCAAATTTAACACTAGCTCGACGCTGATTTATCGAATCCACCAGCACGACACCATTCAGTACTGCCACACCAAACAAGGTAATAAAACCAATCGAGCTCGGTACGGAAAGGTAAGTACCGCTGGCATAAAGCGCAACAACACCACCAATCAATGCTAAAGGTACGTTGGCCATAATGAGCGCCACTTGCTTAATCGAACCAAAAGAGAAGTACAGCAACAGTGCTATCAACGCTATTGAGATAGGCACTACCAGCATGAGCTTCTGTTGAGCACGCTGTTGGTTTTCATATTGCCCACCCACCACAACGGTATAACCCGGTGGAAGTTCCGCTTGTGGAACCACAGCATAGATATCGTCAACCACTGAGCCCATATCGCGGCCAGCAACGTTAGCTTGCACCACTACGCGGCGCTGCACGTCATCACGACGAATGTTTGGTGGTGCCATTTCAATGACAACGTCAGCAACCTCTCCTAGACGAACCGTTGCGCCACTCACTCCGGTTAACAGCAAGTCACGCAAGGCATCAGGAGAGCTACGATACTCTTTCGCTAAACGCACATTAATATCATAACGTGCATTACCATCAATCACTTGGCCGGCACTCACGCCACCAATACCTTGGCTAACCAGACTCATGACTTCATCGACGCTGATACCGTAACGCGCTAATAGATCACGCTTCGGACGAACGACGAGCTGTGCTTCACCGCTTACTTGCTCCAAAGAAACATCAACAGCGCCAGGGATTTTAGCCACTAGGTCGGTTAACGCTTGGCCACGCTCAGACAGTACGTCCAAGTCTGGTCCAAAAATCTTAATCGCTAGCTGAGCTTTGACACCTGACAGCAGTTCATCTACACGGGTTGCAATCGGTTGGGAAAAAGTAAACAACAGACCAGGATAGATACTGAGTTTATCTTCCATTTTACGTTGTAGCTCTAAGCGTGTTTCTGAATGCTCCCACTGATCTATCGGCTTAAGGCCAATATAGATCTCGATATTGCTCACCGGCTCCGGATCGCCACCGAGTTCAGGGGCACCAATACGGCTTAGGGCATAGTCAACTTCAGGGAACTCAAGCAACATAGCTTCCAGTTTTGGTGCAACTTCCAGAGAAGTCCCTAAACTGGCAGTGGGTGCTAGCGTCACACGTAAGTTAATCGTGCCCTCTTCAAGTTCAGGTACAAATTCAGTTCCCAATCTTGGTAGTAGCATCATGCTCATGGCAAACATCACCACAGCAGTAATAACGACCACTTTAGGACTGCCCATTGTGGCGGTCAACAACTTGCGATATACCGCATCAATAGGTTTGAGTACCACACTTTCTTTGAGTGTCACACCATGCTTGAAGAGATACACCGCTAGTGCCGGTACCGCGATGAGCGCGACAAGGAGTGCCGAGATCATGGCGAGAATGATACTTATCGCCATCGGTTGGAATAGCTTACCTTCGACACCTTCTAAGGCGAATAAAGGGGCAAACACCACGATAATAATCGCGGTCGCAAAGAAGATTGGACTGCACACTTCTTTAGCTGCCAGCGTGATCCGCATCGCGATACCGCTACGCTCATCCAGCTCAAGACCATCTTCACCGGCATGGTGCGGATCATCCTCACCCGATGCACGTGCTTGCGCATCAGCTAAGTGACGTCGGTCTGGTTGGGTAAGGTGTTTGAAAATATTCTCAACCATCACCACTGAGCCATCGACCAACATACCAATCGCAACCGCTAAGCCACCGAGTGACATTAAGTTTGCCGACATACCAAAGTAAGACATCACCAGTAATGCCAAACCAATAGAGACTGGAATAGAGAGCAGTACTAACATGGTGGCGCGAATGTTGACTAAAAATAACGCTAAGATCACCACGATAAACACAAAGGCCATTAACAATGCATCACGCACTGTCTCTACTGCTCTGTTGACGAGATCCGCTTGATCGTAAAACACCTCAAATGATACGCCATCAGGTAGTGCCTGCTCTATCAATGCGGTACGCGCACTAATATCATCAATGGTTGCTTTGGTGTTCGCGCCCATTCGCTTAAGCACCACACCCGCAACAACTTCACCCAAGACTTGTTTATTACCCGCCTCATCACGGCGAGTCATGGTTACTGCGCCAACACGGATTTCGCTGCCGTACCCAACATTAGCAATATCACTCACTCGTACCGGTGTGCCACCAACTTCAGTGAGTGGGATTTGCTTAATCGCTTTTAAACCCGCGTCGCCCGCTGGAAGTAAACCATAACCGCGCACCACTAGCTGTTCTTGGCCTTGGTCCATAAACCAACCGCCCGCGTTACGGTTATTACTCTCTAATGCGCTCGTCACCTCTGCCATCGATAAGCCGTAGCTGCGCATCTTGTTGGGATCGATCTGAACTTGATATTGACGAACTTCACCACCAAACGACAAGACTTCAGTGACGCCGCCAACGGGCATCAAAATCAGCTTTACCAGGTAATCGTTTAAGCTTCTAAGTTCCGACGCGTCAATACCAGAACCTGGGTCTGCACGCAAAATGTATTGGTAAATTTGCCCTAAACCAGAGGTGTTGGGACCAATTTCCGGTACCCCAACCCCATCAGGGATCATCTCTCTGGCGGCTTGCAACTGTTCAAATACTTGCTGACGAGCAAAATAGATATCAGTGCCTTCCTCAAATACCACGGTCACAATCGATAAACCGGTACGAGATAGAGAACGCACTTCGGTTACCGATGGCAGCGCGTACATTGCCGACTCAACGGGATAACTAATTAACTTCTCAACTTCTTCAGCAGCAAGTCCTTCAGCCGCCGTATTGATGGTTACCTGTACATTGGTAACATCAGGAAATGCATCTAAATTTAGATTTGGCAGCATAGCCACACTGGCGATTACCGCGCCGACGAGTGCAAGCACCACCATCAAACGGTTGCGGATCGCCGCATCAATTAATTTTTGTAACATAGCGACCGCCTTTAGTGATTGTGAATATCGAAGCCAGACTTCGCTTGCTCAGAAGCTAAAAAGAACGCTCCAGAAACCACGACTTTAGAACCTGACGCTAAACCACGCACTAGGTTCATGCCACGTTGACGTTCAATAACCTCAACCTCCTGAGCTTCAAAACCATCTTCATCTTCAATAAACACCTGCCAGTCGCCATCGCCACCACGCGTCAACGCCGCATCAGGCAGTATCACCCCACCTTGTTGCGCATCGGGTAAATAAAGTTCAGCAAACTGTCCGGCGTGTAATACATAGCCCGCATTTTCAAAGCTCACTAAAATTTGCTCGGTACGCGTCACACTATCGAGCTCATGTGAGCGACCAATGATCTTGGCGTTTAGACTTTTATCTCCCACTTTCACAATCGCTTTAGTGCCTATGCTCACTTTCTCAGCTTGCGCTGGTGTAAGCTCAGCTTGCACCCATAAATGCGACTCATCAGTCAGCTGCATTATTGCAGTACCCGCTGGAATAATCTGGCCTAACATGGCTAAGTCCTGTTGAACTCGGCCATTGATCGGCGCTAACAGTTGATAGCTGCCGATGGTTTCTGGGCTTGATGCCAATGCCTTTATCTGCTCTGATGTCATCTTCATCGCTTCAAGTGTGGCGCGCTTAAGCTCAGCATCGACTTGGGCTTGTAAGCGACGACTGGCACTTACTGCACTTTTACTCATGCGTTTAACTCGACTCCACTCCGCTGCGGCATTAATGTAATCAGCCTGTGCTTGAGCCACTGCGACCCCCCCTAAAGTCAGCAAAATATCACCTTGCTTAACTTCTTGACCTGGTACCACATTGCGCTTTTGGACGCGCACATCAACTTGTGGTGCAATGGTAACGGTGCGGTCGCGATCAACGACTAATGTTGCCGTAGCAACGGCTTCTAAACTAAAACTCTGCTCGGTTAACGTCACCACCTCTATCCCAGCCAATTCACGCTGTTCAGTGGTAAGTTTTAGCGCATCGAGCCCATGCTCTTCTTCTGTTTCTGCTTCACCGACAGCATCGTGGCCGTGACCATCGTCTGCTTTAATGCCAGTGCTTACGTCCTTGCTAGCTGAAGTTTCTTCTACACTCTCTTGCTCATGGGCATGCCCTTCACCTGCCGTTGCCACTAGCGGCATAATAAACGCACTGCTTAACGCCATGATTAAACCAAAGCTCATTGCGCGGGTAATCGCATTTAATCCAAAAACACCCTTGTTAGCGCACATGTTGAGTGAAGTATTCATTTTTTCTACCGTCATCATATTATTGGTCTTAATATTAGTGATTTTCATACTATTGCTTTCCATAATCAGGCCCTTACTTAACCGTGGTACGCGCTGTTTGTGGAAGCTGGCTATTGAGGTAATACTCAAGTTGGCCACTTGCTCCCATCCATGTCAGCCAGTTTTCATACAGGGCTGATTCCAAAGCGAGTCCAGCCAAATAGCTATTGCTCATCTGTCTTTGGCTTTGTAAGTAATCACTGGTGTTAATATCACCGGTTTTCCATTGCTGCGCTAAGCTCTTTGCCGCCGCCAAACCTGAAGTCAGTACCAACTCACGCCAATCTTGATAATGCTGAGTGAGTCTAGGTAGGCTTAAAGTAAACTGCTTTTGCTGCTGCAGTAATACACGTTCTTGTGCAAGGTAAGTTTGCTCTGCAATCGTGATCCCTTCATTAGCCACCGCAATCACTTCGCTGTAGTTATTTCTAAACTGCAGCGGTATTGACACACCAACACCGACTTTATTTTCATCGCCTTCTCTCTCAGCACTTAAGCTAATAGTGGGGTCTGCGGCGTTATCGGATTGGGCCTGTTTAGCTGCCACTTTAGCGACTAATACTTGCTGATACGCACTTTTCAATGCCGGCAGTTCAGGAGATACATCGACCTTGCTGGCTTGAATAGTTAAGGTATTTAAGAAGTCAGCAAACGGTAAGTTCACCTCTCCAAATAACCCTAAAACAGCACCATCTGCCGCAATTGACGCTTGCTCAGCTAAGGCGTAAACAGCAGCATTACTGGCGACCTCAAGTTGCATTAGCTGCAACTCAACATTAGACAAATCGCCCACTTCTGTACGTTGGCGGGCAATATCCAGTTGAGCTTTCGCGAGTTTGAACTGCTGTTTTTGAAATTGAAGAGCTTTTTGAGCTTGGGCTTGATTCGCTAACGCTTGCAGACGTTCAGCCAACATTTGACTGCGCTCGAGCGTAATATCAGACAGCAATATTTCGTTTTCGAGTTGTGCCATCCGCGTTGCAACACCACGCTTGTCTCCCCAATCGATGGTTTGGCTGATGTCGAGCGTATAAGTATCGTCTGATGCTTCAGAGTCATTTTTTTGATAGCTCATGCCCAGTTCTGGGTTATAAACCGCTTTGTCTGCGGCTTGAACACTCAATTGAGCCTGCTGACGTCGTGCGCTTTGCGCTTGGATTTCTGGCAGTGCGTTAAAGCTCAACATCACTTTAGGCAGCCAGTCGCTAAACTGGCCAGCCTGGTGACTTGATGCGCTGATTTGTGAGGCTGGCATTGCGGCCATTAAGTCTGCTTCTGCTGCTATTACTGGTGAGGTTACGGCACTTGCCCAACACCCGAGCAACAGAGTAGCGATTATGGTTTTTTTCATCGCGATTCCTATCAATCCGACGATATTCTCTATTTTAGGTTTACCTCAGAGATCCATAAAATGAATGCTCAAAGACACCTTTAATTGGAGAACAATTACGTCAGATATCATACAAATCACCTACAACTAAAGCGTTGTTGGTCGATCTGTATCAATCTTTATAAGAGTAGTATGGAAGCGCCATTTGATGCATTACCCGTGGTGATATGACTCACTAAAAGTAGTCTGCTAGGCACTTTTCACACTAAATAAATGGTAAAGATTCAGCAAAGATAAAATACAACTGCAGGTTAGCGACGAGAGCAAAGCGCTATCATCGTGACTCAGAATTTTTGTATTTTGGTGCTGATAGGGATCAAACTATAGGAGGGCGGTAATCTTGCAATGGTACGGGTGGTAGATATTGCTTATTACTGGCATGCAACATATCGTCGACTGGAATGGCAGGTGTTATCGACGCAATTGACATTGCGGTGACATGACCACCATGACAAGGGCAATCAAGACACAAATCAAAACTCTTCGACTCTGTCTTAACAATAGTATGTTTATGCAATGCAGAGCCTTGTTCGCTAGCTTGTTGCTCTAGCGAACAGGTACAGTCATCAATACATTGCACTAATGTGCTGACTTCAGCATTAAATTTGACGTGTGGGTGACATTCGCTCTCTTGCTCATGATCGCCTAAATGTAACTGGTGCGCGCCAAGATTTCCGCCTACAAATTGCAGGAGAACAATCGCGATAAGCACGGCTGTTAGCTTTAGAAGATGTTGAGGAGCAAATAAACGCAAACTTCACCTATCAATTGAATTAAAAAACACAGCGGTCTGCCAGATATGACCGACATAGTATCTTAAAGTTCACTTCGCACAACTTTTTATATTGCCCTTAGTGAACTTCATCGCATTTAGTGCCGCGGGATGATAGCGTTATTTAAATACACAATGTTTCGCATAATCAGTAGCTTCATTAGTGCTCCAGTCCCCAGACGGTTTCTCACTCATCTGCTGGCACCAGGCTTCACTACCCACTTCAGGCGCACAGGCGGTCATACCCATGGCCAACACTAACGCCAAACATGTTGCTGATAATTTTGACAGAGACATCTTTAATCCTTTTTATAGACTGAGAGCAAGTACTCACCCGTATTTATTCTTGGACTAGTATACCAATACCTATGCATATATAAACTCTAGGTACGCGCAGCAATCCAATCGATCGCTTGTTGTTTTTGCTCTAACGGGTACCACGCTACTTCACCTTGCATAAAGGGCCCTAGCAACCTAACGGCATTACCAAACCAGTCAGGGCCACCGACCAGTACCAAGGCCTCGAAATTGGGTAATTGCACCTTGCCACTCCCCGCTAACGACTCATGCTGCCAACCTTCAAGCAAGACATCTGCTTCAACGTATAAACACACTTTGCCATTGTTATCTCGGTATTTTTCAATCATCGGCTGCAATATTTGAGCGTAATCTTCAGTGGATAATCGACCACTGGCAAATAAGCTAATGACGCCTTTGGCGATATCTGGGATCTTACACAGCATATATAGGCTCCATAACGCTACACTTTAGTTTAAAAAGTCGTATCAATAATCGCTTGATGATAGCAAATCAAAATTGAAGGAAAAGCGGCTTAAGCCCTTATTTTAGCTTAAAGTCTGTTAACATTGACCTTCATCAAGCTTAGCATCGTCAACTTGGGCTTGAAATGAACCTTTTAGAGTAGGTATTATTCCTTGGCATTAATTAAAATATCCAACGCGGTTTCTATTCAAGACAACGAAATTGAATGGCAATTTATACGCTCCAGTGGTGCTGGTGGTCAACACCTCAATAAAGTATCTACTGCAGCGCAGCTGATTTTCGATATTAAGAACTCATCTTTACCTGAGTTCTACCAAGCACGTTTGCTCTCTAAAGCCGATCATCGCATCACAAAAAGTGGCAAGATCATTATCAAATGCCAACAGAGTCGTAGCCAGGACTTTAACCGTCAAACGGCGCTAGAGCAGTTTGTCGCTTTAGTTGCGAGTGTCGCTGTCGTACAAAAAAAGCGAATTGCCACTAAACCGACTAAAGGCAGCCAACGTCGCCGCATTGATAGTAAAAAGCAGAAAGGGGCAACCAAAGCCCTAAGACAAAATAAAAGTGAACATTGAACATTGAACACTAATTTTAGTTCAACAACCTATTGATTGATTTTAAATCAATCAATAGCGTACTTTAATACGGTTTATCCAAGGGGATTTTTTATGAGCAGCCAAGCCAAAATATTACTCGTCAATGGTCCTAATCTGAATTTACTCGGACGCAGAGAGCCCGGGCATTATGGACATCATACCCTTGAGCACATTGTTAATGGCCTAAAACAGCAAGCTGCTGATGCCAACGTGCTGTTAGATCATATTCAATCTAACGCCGAGCACCTATTAATTGAGGCGATACATAATACCGATGCCAATTTTGTCATTATCAATCCCGCGGCTTTCACCCATACCAGTGTTGCGCTGCGCGATGCACTTTTAGGCGTCGCAATCCCCTTCATCGAAGTGCATCTATCTAACGTCCATAGTCGCGAACCTTTCCGCCACCACTCCTATTTCTCCGATAAAGCCGTGGGGGTTATTTGCGGTTTAGGCGCTCAGGGTTATCAATTTGCACTACAATCGGCGATCGCTCAGCTGAACGCATCAAAACAAAAATAAGGTCACTGGCCCAATATGGATATTCGTAAGATAAAAAAGCTGATTGAGTTAGTTCAAGAGTCGGATATTGCCGAACTAGAGATCAAAGAAGGTGAAGAGTCGGTGCGTATTTGCCGTCACAGTCCGCTGCCTATTCAAGCTGGCGTACAAACATTTCTAGTCCCCGCAAGCAGTGTGGCCGCGCCGACGGCAGAGCCAAGTTCCAATACTGGCGCGAGCAAACACTATGATGATTTAGACAGCCATAAACTGCTATCACCCATGGTTGGCACCCTCTATCTGACGGATAAAAATACTGACAAGCCATTATGCTTTCTAGGGCAACAGGTAAAGCAAGGCGACATTGTTTGTATCATTGAAGCCATGACGATGATGAATCGTATTGCGGCAGATAAAAGTGGCACCATCACCGCTATATTAATCGAAGATGGTGAGCAAATAGACTTTGAACAACCACTGCTAGTAATAGAGTAATTCTACCTAAATACGCCTACAATTACGCTGGCGCAACACCTCTGCAACGAGCATATTCAGGTCGTTGTGTATAGACAGAATCAAAGGAAATAGACCGCGATGGTATTGATCACAGGTGCAAGCTCAGGTTTAGGCGCAGCGTTGGCGACACTATACAGTCAAGAATCCGCAGTTTGCATCAGCGGTCGTAATCCAGAACGTTTAAACACTCTCGCGGCAAACTTGGGTGCCAATGTCACCCCTCACAGCTGCGATCTCAGTAATGAGCACTCTGTCATCAGCTTATTTGATTCATTGCCACAAACGCCCTCTGTCATCATTCACAGTGCGGGGAGTGGCTATTTTGGTCGTTTAGAAGAGCAATCCGCAGCGGCGATAAATGCCTTGATCAGCAACAATGTCACCTCGGCAATAATGCTCCTGCGCGAGGCCGTAAAACGTTATAAAGATAAGCCTGTCACGGTGGTGATTGTGATGTCAACGGCCGCGCAAATGGCTAAGGCTGAAGAGTCCACTTATTGCGCCGTAAAATGGGCGGTGCGAGGTTTAGTTGAGTCGGTTCGACTAGAGTTAAAGAGCCATCCGATGAAACTGATTGCGGTATATCCAGGGGGGATGGCAACATCATTTTGGGATACCAGTGGTAAATCCCTTAATACCAGTCACTTTATGAGCGCAGAAGAAGCCGCTCTGATGTTAAAGCAAGCCCTGACGGCAACAGAACATGGCTATATCTCTGATATCACCATTAACCGCGGATAATAGTGATACACGAATTAAAGCGTGAAATAAAAATAATGGAATCGTTTTCTATACTTATAAAAATTGATTTACATCACTCAACGTCCACTTAGGAGTATTGATGCGAAGTTGCCTTATATTCACCCTATTTACCGCACTGTGTTTATTTATAGGCTACCACGCTTATTTTTTCATTATGCCTAGCGTTGAGATCAACAACCAGTCCGGGCAACTACTGACCCGCGTTGAAGTCAGTCTCCCCAACAATAATCTGGTATTCGATAATATCGATCCGTCTAAAAGCATGCGTATTCACCACAGCACCGAACAAGTGGATGGTGAATATATCTATCGCATCCGGCTGTCTTCTGGTGAACAAATTAACGGCCGCTGCGGTTATGTTACCCACAACCAATATATGAAAGTACTCGCCTTAACCGTCAACAATGAGCACCACGTTAACTGTGTAGAGTAGCCCTAGCCACTAGACTTCGAGTTTGGCCTCTTTCATCAGCAGTGCAATTTGGTTAAAGCTGGTTGGTGCATTTTTATAATCCAACTCAATTAATATTAAGTCGCCATTTAGCGCCAGCACCAAAGAGGGAAAGCCCTGAATGGGTAACCGTCTTGTTTGACTTATCTCTTGCTGCAATCGACTTTTGGTTAAATCACTATTGAGCGCTTTAGCAAAAGCCTCACGATCCATTGCTAACTTGCTGGCGATATCAACCAATGTTGTATCATCTGAAGGGTTCTTCGCTTCAAGATAATACGCCTGCTGCACCGCAAGATAAAACTCGGCTTCTAGCCCTGCATCCCGCGCCAACAATATTGCACGACACGCTGGATAGGTGGCTCTTTTTGGCTGACACTCAGTCCAAAAATCAAAGTTAAATTGAGTGCCTAACTGCACTGAAATACGCTGCCATGTCTGCTGTAAAAAGACCTGCATATCTTGCGGCATCGGCTCGTCGGTATCGGCTGCTAGCCCGCCTAAACGATACTCAATAGCGAGGTCTGGGAATTGTTGTTTTAGTTGGTTTTCTAACAGTGACCATGTTGGTTTATAACCCCAACACCAGCTGCACATAGGGTCGTAGACGTAAAATAGAGTAGCAAGATTCATAAAGTTGACTTCATCCTAATTGAATTGAGAAGTAAGTAAGCGGCTTATGCAGTTTCAATCCATAGCATCAACACTACCTAGCTATCAAATTGATGATTATAAAAATGCTAATGTTCGATACATAAGTCCACATCAGATTACCTTGCCTGCTAAAAATGTCCACTCGAACAGCATTTTATGCTGTACAGAAATATTCACGTTTAATCCTATTAGCTGCGTAACATGAAAGTTGGCGCTATTTTGGGTATCCTTATTACCTCTTAAACTCTTACATGAAGACTTGCCACTCATGTCTAAACTCAAACCTGATGTCAATATCATTCGTAGCGGTATTTTCACCCAATGGGACGAAGACAGTGATGACTTGCCTAAATTGACGAAAGCAACGATACACGTGCCCGCTGAAGTCGACATTGAGTTTGGTTTTGTCGCGCAGATAAAAAAAGCCAAGAACCAAGTATTACGCTACTGCATATACCATCCCGACATTCCCGATGCCAACGGCGATATTCGGCCCCCCTTTGACGGTGAAGTTTACATAAAGTCTAATGACTGGAAGTTCTACATTGGCGACACCATCTGGGCACCAGAACACAATAAAGTCGGCAAATGGCGCATGACACTTGAGCTCAAAGGCAAAGTCATTGCCGAGAAAACCTTTAAAGTACACCTCAATGAAGAGGGTGACAAAATAGGTGCATTCTGGAAGCGACGCGGATTTTAACGATTAATAAACTAGTCAGCAATTTCGGTCAGGTAACGTCTGTGGTTCACTGTAATAATAGCTTCGCACTTGAGGAGAGATTGAAATGAGCCAGCAGACAAGCCAACACTATTCAGCCAAAATTGTCGCGATTTGCGATTATATTGCCCTGCATTTAGACGACGACCTAAATGTGCAACAGTTGAGTCAGGTGGTTCATTTTTCGAAATATCATTTTCATCGACAGTTTCAGGTTTTTACCGGGATCAACGTTGGGAGATACATCTTGATGATGCGTCTTAAAAGAGCCTCATATCGATTAGTATTTCATGCTAATGAGCGGATAACGGATATCGCGCTTGATGCTGGCTTTGAAAACTCAGAATCCTTCTCTCGTGCGTTTAAAAAGGCATTTATACAAACTCCATCTCAGTTTCGACTCACACCGAATTGGCAGCTGTGGAGTGACGAATATGAGAAAATGAACCTAACGAGGAATGATACTGTGAATATAGAATTAACCCATAGAGAAGAGACACAAGTTGCTGTATTGGAACACCACGGCGCGCCGCAAACACTCAACGACTCACTCCAAAAGTTTATTGAGTGGCGCAAAGCCACAACCGACTCTCCAGTGGCCAGCAGCCAATCGATAGGCGTGCCGTATAACGACCCCAACACTGTACCTGCCGAGCAGTTTCACTTTGACATTTGTGGCTCCCTCACCCAAGAGTTACAGGCCAATGATTACGGCGTGATCGCCAAAATGATTCCCGGCGGCCGCTTTGCCAAAATAAGACATTTAGGATCGCATCAGCAGATGGATGAAAAAATCTATCAATTCTACCGCGATTGGTTACCTACAAGTGGAGAGCAATTAAGAGATTTTCCGCTGTTCTTCCAATATATGAACCTGTTTCCAGCAGTCCCTGAAAACGAGCTGATTACCGATATCTATTTTGCATTGAAATAGTGGCTATCGCCTTACACCAGAGCGATTAAATAGCGTTATCTTAATGCGGCTGACTCTAATCAAGAGGAACAATAGGATTCTTATTATCCCATACGAAAAAGGGCTACCATTTCTGGTAGCCCTTCATCTTAATGTGGCGCAGAGATAGCTGGCTTTAAACAATAGGAACCCTTAGGGTTCAATTCGGCCATGTTTAAACACAAATAGCAGAAAAGCAAAAAGCCCTTAGCATTTCAGCTAAGGGCTTCGTCTTAATATGGCAGAGAGATAGCTGGTTCTAATCAAGAGGAACCTTAGGATTCTTATTTTCCCATACGAAAAAGGGCTACCATTTCTGGTAGCCCTTCATCTTAATGTGGCGCAGAGATAGGGATTTGAACCCTACGTGACTGCGCTACAAACCCTAAGCTGACTCTAACTATCATTATCTTTCGTTTCCCATACGAAAAAGGGCTACCATTTCTGGTAGCCCTTCATCTTAATGTGGCGGAGAGATAAGGATTTGAACCCTACGTGACTGCGCTACAAACCCTAAGCTGACTCTAACTATCATTATCTTTCTTTTCCCATACGAAAAAGGGCTACCATTTCTGGTAGCCCTTCATCTTAATGTGGCGGAGAGATAGGGATTTGAACCCTAGATAGGCTACAAACCTATGCCGGTTTTCAAGACCGGTGCATTCGACCACTCTGCCATCTCTCCGAACGCCGTGAATAATAGGGATATCGAGTTAGAATGTAAAGCCTCTATTTGTTCAACTGGGCAACAAATAGACCATTTAATGCATTTTCTGCAATATAGCGGTTTTCTTGCTGTATTATCCAGCAAATTGGCACGTAAAAATCATCGATACAACCCTCTACAGACTCGCAATTCATATTTGGTTACCTTTATATCTAGCTGAAATATGAATTTTTGCAGAGTGACATAGTCTCAAATAGGAGAATAAGCACCAAAATCAATAAAGGAACTATTGTATGAGAAGATTTCTAACGCTACTAAAACAGAACCGCTCACTTATTTTGTTTATTTCACTAATGCTGGTGTTCAGAAGCGCAGTTGCCGACTGGAACAGTGTCCCCACAGGTTCAATGAAACCCACCATCGTCGAAGGTGATCGTCTACTGGTGAATAAAATGGCTTACGATCTGCGTATTCCGTTTACCCATATATCCATTGCCAAGCTTGCTGATCCGCAACGTGGCGACATCGTTATCTTTGACTCAAAGGCCAGTAACAAGAAATTGGTCAAGCGAGTAATAGGCCTTCCCACTGACACAATAGTAATGCGCGACAATGTGTTATCGATTAATGGTGAAGTACTGCAGTATAGCGACGCGTCCGAGCCAAAATTGGATAATTCAGACATTCGGGTTGAGCACCTTTTGGGCTTAAGCCATCAGGTAAAAATTGCAGGGATGTCGGGGCAAGGTGTTATTACACGTCAATCTAGTTTTGGCCCCATTACAGTACCAGAAGGGCATTATTTGGTGCTTGGAGATAATCGCGAACATAGTGCGGATTCAAGAATGATTGGTTTTGTGCCAAGAGCCGAAATCGTTGGCCGTTCAAAAACCGTGGTATTTTCGGCTAACTACGATAATTACTACCTGCCAAGACCAGAGCGTTTCTTCCATTCGCTATAATATTGAGTAAAGGGACCCCGTCCTTTTCTCACAGGCTAGCTGCCTATGGTCTCTAAGCACTATCAGCCGACTTTGCTAATGCTGCATACAACAAGCTTTAAGAAGCCTTATACAAATGGGTTAGGCTTTGTTACTTTAGGGCGACTTACAGATGAATGGATGCCCTATGAGAGCCCTAACACTGATCCTAACCAGCTTGTTTATATTGACGACAACAGGCTGCGCAAACAATATCGAACACGCCACTGCTCAGCAAAACAAAACAGAATACTTAACCTATGTGGAAGCCGGTGACAAAGTGCCTGTAACCCATTTTGTTGATACTCAAGGAAACAGCATTGACCTGAGCGAGTCGCGTAATAATAAGTTACTCATTTTATTCGCCACTTGGTGCCATGATTCACAACGCACCATCAAACACCTCACCGCGTCAGATATTTATTTGAGCCCTAATGTCGATATTATTGGTATTGGTCGAGAGGAAAATAACGCGGCGCTCGATAAGTTTGCCCAAGAGTATGAACTCAACTTTGCCCTCGTTGCTGATACCGATAGAAGTATCTATAACCAATTTGCCAACACCGGTATACCCAGATTGATATTACTCGATGCTGACAATAATGTGGTCAAGACCCTTATTGGTGAAACTGAGAATGTAATAACTGAAGTGGTTTGGTGATTTGCATTAGCGTGAGGTCGCGCTTATATGTGCGACCTTGTTAATACATGTTTGACACCAAACTAAGTTAATCAACCTTGTTGTAGGTTTTACTATTCCAGTCAAACACGTACTCGACCCCTTGCCACTCATAAACAGTGTGACCATCTTTTTGTACCACACGGGCATTTTCCGGCAAATGCGTTAAGCCCGTTGCATAGCTAACACTGGTTGTCACTCGTTCTGGAGGCGATATAACTTTAGCCTCTGCTTGACGGTAAACAGGCTGCTGATAACGATAAGGGGATGTATATTGGTTACGATTATAACCCCAACGAGAACCATAGTGGCCCCAGCCTGGACGGTAATAGCGGCCACGATATGGGTACGAATACCACCCATTTGATACACCAACATTCCAGCGCCATGGGTCATTAAAATTTGAATTCCAACCACTGCCCCAGCCTACGCCCACACTAACGTTACTCACAGCCCATAGTGGCGGTGCGACAAAGCGTAAATGCTGCTGTGAAACCGCATTACCAGCCCATGCAGAACTCGACACCAGCAGTATTACCGTAAATAACCTCACTAAAAGTTGTTTCATCGCCATACTCCTACGCTAATATTACATTAGCAAAACATAAAGCATTGACCTATTTTACGCCCAAATACGATTTACACCAATGCCATTTAAAGTCGTGTCGAATGTTAAAACCAACCTATAACTAACGACTGGATCTTTAGCGTACTCGGCTTTGATGAACAGGCGTTTAACGCCTACGTGAATAATGCTATAGTGCGCGCCATATCACACTTTATAGCGATGAGAATTCCCCTATGAGTTTTAAGGATTTACGCAGTTTTATAGACCACCTAGAGAGCAATGGTGAGCTTAAGCGTATTAGTCATCCAGTCGACCCTCATTTGGAAATGACAGAGATTGCCGATCGCGTTCTGCGCTCAAAAGGCCCCGCTCTGTTATTCGAAAACCCTGTCGGTAATGACATGCCAGTGCTAGTGAATCTGTTCGGTACGCCGAAACGAGTCGCTATGGCTTTAGGTAAAGAAGATCCTCTCGCACTTCGAGATGTCGGTGAACTACTCGCGTTTCTAAAAGAACCAGAGCCACCGCGCGGCTTTAAAGATGTGATCGCAAAAATCCCGATGTTTAAGCAAGCCTTAAACATGCCGCCTAAAACAGTGCGTAATCCACCTTGCCAACAAGTGGTCAAAAGCGGCGATGAAGTTGATCTAACCCGACTGCCAGTCCAACACTGCTGGCCAGGAGACGTTGCTCCCTTGGTGAGTTGGGGGCTGACAATTACTAAAGGTCCACGCCAAAAGCGCCAAAATTTGGGGATCTATCGTCAGCAATTACTTGGTAAAAACAAACTGATTATGCGCTGGCTTGATCATCGCGGCGGCGCATTGGACTTTAAAGATTTCAAAGAGAAATACCCCGGTGAGCGCTACCCCGTCGTCGTGGCTATTGGCGCTGACCCTGTCACCATTTTAGCAGCCGTGACCCCTGTACCAGACACTATGAGTGAATATGCCTTTGCGGGATTGCTCCGTGGTGAGCGCACTGAAGTGTGTAAAGCTATCACTTGTGATTTAGAAGTTCCCGCCACCAGCGAAATCATTCTCGAAGGCTATATCGATCCTGATGAGATGGCTGAAGAGGGTCCATACGGTGACCATACCGGTTACTACAATGAGACAGACTCTTTCCCTGTCTTTAGTGTGACCCACATGACCCATCGAAAAGATGCGATATACCACAGCACCTACACCGGCCGTCCACCTGATGAGCCAGCTATGCTAGGTCTAGCATTGAATGAAGTTTTTGTGCCTATTTTGCGCAAACAATACCCAGAGATCATCGACTTCTATCTGCCACCAGAAGGTTGCTCATACCGTATGGCAGTGATCTCTATCCGTAAGGAATATCCGGGTCATGCCAAGCGTGTGATGATGGGTGCGTGGTCGTTCTTACGTCAGTTTATGTACACCAAATTTATTGTTGTCGTCGACGAAGACGTCAACTGTCGAGATTGGAATGATGTGATCTGGGCCATTACGACTCGAATGGATCCCAAGCGTGACACAGTAATGATAGAAAATACGCCTATCGATTATCTCGATTTTGCTTCGCCCGTGACTGGACTCGGTTCCAAAATGGGCATGGATGCAACCAATAAATGGCAAGGTGAAACCGATCGTGAATGGGGTACACCTATCGTGATGGATGAAGCCGTCAAACAAAAAATAGATGCTATATGGAGCGATCTAGGAATAGATGACGCCCCCACCCTATAACGCGGTATAGCCCCTAGGCGATACGCAAAATGTATGTTGAATAAGCTTCCAAAGAGAGGCTCATCAAGGATTAAAGATGAACACCATTAGTTGTACAATTGAAAAAGTCGCACCGTTTAATGATGCGGTATTTCAGGTTATTTTAAAGTCTGCTGTTGCCTTTGATTTTAAAGCTGGCCAATACCTTTGCGTCGTGATGGGAGAGACTGACAAGCGTCCTTTCTCTATCGCTTCAGCGCCTGATAGCCAACACTTAGAGCTTCACATTGGTGCTGCGGTTAGCGAGAGCTATCCAATGCAAGTGGTTGAGCGCCTTAAAGACTGCTTAGCGAATAACAGTACAATTGAGATTGAAATACCCGGTGGCGACGCTCATTTACGCCATGACAGTCTGCGCCCACGTTTACTGATTGCTGGTGGTACTGGATTCTCTTACATCAAGAGTATTGTTGAGCACCAGATAGCACTCGGACAAGAGATTGAGACCACGCTATATTGGGGTTGCCGCACCATTGATGCGATGTACTATGAATCGATTGCTCGTGAGTGGCATGATGCACACCCTTGGTTGCACTTTGTGCCCGTGGTAGAAGAGGCGCCTAGCGACTGGAATGGCAAACAAGCTAACTTGTTAGAGCAACTAAAAACTGACTTTGTGAGCTTGAATGGCTACGACATCTATATTGCAGGCCGGTTTGATATGGTCGGTGCAGCGCGAGAAGTGTTCCGTAGCATGGGGGTTGAAGAAGACCATTTATACGGTGATGCATTCGCATTTATTAAATAACAGTCCCCATTAATCTGAGTCCAGTTTAAATCACATCAAAAACTAATAGGGCACTCATATTCATTATTGAGAGCCCTATTTTGTGCAGATTTTTTCTTTAGATCTGGTGTTTAGATCCTTACCTGATCATACTTATACCAAGCGACAATGCTGCCCAATATCGGTGAAATCCACACGGCACTATTCTCATCAGTATGCACTCGATAAAAATACAACACTTCATCGGTAATATCGTGTTTCCTAATCGCTCGATAGAAATACATTGCTGACGGACTAACACTTTCAGGTTTAATAAACTCTTTTTGACTCACTTTCACTTGAAACACATCAACATCTAAACCATTAATCTGTTGCTGATATTGCTTAAACGTACCACGCAGCTTGTACTTAATCGGTGTCGTTAGGCAGTCTTCATCAGTAATACAAGCCGCCGAATAAAATTGCCCGCTATTATCCCCCTCATAGATCAATGACAGACTGAGATCAGAACGTACCAATAGCTCTCCCGCCACAGGAAAATAGACATCGGCATGATAGTGGTGCTCGGTAATGTCTCCGAGTTCATTTTCATTTTCATTGCGAGGAATTATAATCTTGTTGTAACGGATCCTTTTCTCAAGCCGCTCAGTAAGCTCAGCAAATTGACTAATATTAAGCCCTGCTGGATTAGGATCAATTGCGGTGATGTTCATCAAGTTATGGCCAGTACATTCACCATCAATAACGTTGGGACAGACCGCCATTGAGTAGTTACGCCCATCTGTGGCGACATAGCCTTCGAAGTCGTCAATATGGGTTAAATGGTTACTTTCGGGGGCTAGATGCTTTTGCCACATTGACTGATGTAGATGCTCAACATTACTTTGATAAAACATCGGTACGATCTCTTTAGTGCCGCCGATGTTTAATGCTATTTTTTTATCCGCATTCCACAAACTGCTGTTCTTAACCGTGCTGTGATAGTCACTGTTATACCAACACCACAAAATGAGTATTAAAACGACTAAAATCCCGCCGATTTTGACCAACATAGGAACATCTATAAGCGCTGTTTTTATCGATTCAGCATCATTCACCGCCAGCATTTTAATATGCGATCGCTTCGATACATATAACTCATAGCCACGGCGAGCCACGGTTTTAAGTTGTACTTCTGGATAGGCTTCTAGTTTTTTCCGCAGCGTGCTAATGCATTGTGTTAAAGAGGTAGCGGCAACAACACGATCAGGCCAACCGGCATCGAGTAATGCCTCTTTTCCACATACGCTATCGGCAATCAACAATTGATATAAAACTGCAGATTCTGAAAACGTCAGGCTGATCGTCGTATTATTAGCACGATCGACCAGTTGCTTTGCCTGCTGATCTAGCTCCAGATATGGAGTAACTCTTAGCAAGATTAACCTCTTAAAATTTAGTCATTTGAGTGAGCTAATTAAACCTGCACATTGTCACAAATTATAGTGATAGAAATAAATTGCTATTGTGACAAAAACCTCAATTAAGTGTTCATAGTTAATTGAGGTATGTCATTGTTCACAAAATGAAAAGTATTTATGAACAATCAGATTTAGCACTCTCTAATTTTGCGTCATCATGCCACATTTAGACTAGATAAAGGAAACCCTTTATAACGGTTTACGACTAAAGATCCTTTGAGAAATAACAACCAAAGCACAGATCCAGACCAACATTAACGAATACATCACCGACATACCCCAATCGATTTCGCCGATCATTGCAAACGCAGTACCCGTGCTATCCGCATCAACAGACACCAAATTAATCGCTCGATAGAGATCGGTTGGGTTCAATGCAATCAGGATATTCAGCACCTGCTTATCCATAAACACCACATCAGATACCAATACCGTGAGTAGCAGCAGATCGTAAATTAACACCAAAATGAACCACACAAACAATAGCCCAGCGACTGCCTTAGCCTTCTCTGTCGCACGCAAACTAACGATATAACCCAACAAGATAAAAATCAGCGCTAATAAATTACTGCTAATGATGAATTGCCCAAAAACACTCACCACTTCGACCACTGAGTATTGGCTACCAAAAACAAGCAATAGCACTGCCGTCGAACCAAAAGCACAACTGGTGGTAATGAGCATAACCACGCTATGGCCCAGCAGTTTACCAATGAGAATTTGGCTACGACTGATAGGATATGACAATAACAACAATAATGTACCAGCCTCTTGCTCACCGACAAAGCTGTCGTAACTGAGCAAAATCGCCGCTAAGGGGATAATAAACACCGAAGTGGTGGATAGACTCGACATTAAATTGGCTAGTGGAGGTAAAGCCAACTCCCCTGTTACCGCGCTCCCCGCAAACGTGACGGATAAAGACAGCAACATAAATATACTGCCCATAAATAAGATCCAACGATTACGTAAACTATCACGTAGCTCTTTGTAAGCAATGACCAGAATAGGAGAAGTTAACGATATGCTATTCATAATAAACTCTGACCTGAGATAGGACTAAATAAAGACTGTAGTGACTGCAACCAACCTTTTTTCGACGTAGCCGCCACGGCAATATCCGATGGCAGCGGACTCAGGGGTTGTTGTTGCATAAAGTGATGGTAAATAGCCTCTAAACTTGGCTCGATGACGCTGAAATCAGTACAAAACTTCTGTCGAACTAAATATTCAATGACAGTCTTACGCTCGCTGCTAGCCACTAATAATGCTTGTCCATGACTAAAAGACTGTAAAAAACCATCGCCCTGCACTTTATCAGTGAAATTTGGCAGCCTAATCTGGGTCTTTAGGCCACTTGCGTGGCGCAAATCATCGAGTGTTCCAGAGCCGACTCGACGTCCCCCCGCCAGCAAGAGAGCACTATCGAGATGCTTCTCAACAATTGACAGTTCATGAGTACATACAATCACTGCGCAGCCCTGTTGCTTGAGCGACGCTATTTTTTGATACAAAAACTGTGAGGCTTGTGGGTCAAGGCCAACGGTCGGTTCATCCAGTAATAAGATATCAGGGTGCGACAAAATAGCCTGAGCCACGCCAAGTCGTTGCTTCATTCCTTTTGAGTAGGTCTTTAAGGGGCGATGCTGTGCGTATTCTAATTCAAACTCAGCTATAAGTTGCTTAACCCGTGGGGCTTTTACCCCTTTTAGCGCGGCAAAATAGCTAAGCACCTCCCAACCCGTTAACTTGTCATAGAAGCTGACATCTTCTGGCAGATAACCCAGATTGACTCGCTGCTGTGACGCTTGTCCTCTCTGTACTGTTAACTGACCTGTAGTGGGCGGAATTAAGCCTAAAATCAACTTTATTAGGCTAGATTTACCGGCGCCATTATGGCCGAGCAACGCTAACGTTTGCCCTTGATACACATCCAAATTAATGTCATGTAATACCTCAACATCACCAAAGCGTAGCCCCACATGTTTAACGTTGACCACTGGGATATTATAAGTTGGACTCGTATTACTGTTCATAGACAAACTCACTTTCGAACATATCTGACTCAACAGGATGATTGATCGGAAACGGCTGCATTAGCGGGTAATCATCTTTAATGCCAGTGACCGTGAATACGGTCAGTTGCGACTCAACCCAACGCAGAAGGGAAACAACTGGGCTATTCATTAAGAATTTGGCTTCAGGATAACGCCAAAAAAGTTTGTCCATTGAATCATTAGCTTGATAACTCTGCGCGCCAATGCCATCTTGAGTATGATCCCAGCCCATGTAGCCACTCCAATAGTTACCGCGACCCGCTAAGCTCCACTGCAGTAACTCATCGCCCACATATTTCACTTGAATAAGGTTATTAATAAAGTTGTTCTCATAAATACGGTTCTTCTCTCCACCCATTGCCATCGCAATACCTATATCACTCATCGCAAACTCATTCCCACGGATCTCATTATCTAAGGCGCCGTAAATGAACATGGCTCGGCCTTGATTGCCCAAGGCTTCCTGTCCATTAGGATTATGGATATTTCGTAATACATTGAACTCAATACGCGCACCATTGGTGATGTTTAATAACACGCCATACTCAGTGGCATTTTGTGTCCTGTTATGATGTAAATACACCAATTTTGAGCTCATGATTGCGTAACCACCGTTCACATTTTCGCTCACATTACCGTAAGCTTCATCTTGCTCGCTATACATGTAATGAATGCCGTACTGCAGCCCATAAAAGCGGTTGTTGGTAACTAAACTGCCTTTACTCGACTCGATATAGACGCCATCTCTGACATGATCGATTTTATTGAATTCAATGACGGCCTGCTCAACGCGATTGAGATAAATGCCATCACCTCTATCAAGAACGTGCAACAAGGGATTACCAGAGATTCGATTATGGCGGATAGTCAACTCTCGGCTATCGTCGGCGCGGATCCCAAACCCATCGCCCACTAAGCGGTTACCGTTAATCGTTATCTTGTCCGTTTGTTCTGCAATCCAAATACCGGCATCATTTTCATACAGATCGGCGCCCCAATTTCGAATGCTGAGACCTTGTATAGCTACATCGCTGGCACTGACTTTTATCGCACTGCCATGGCCTAGAGCATCAATATCAGCACCCTCTAACCCTTTCAACATTAACGCTTTAGTGATCTCAAAATTACCGGTGTAACTAGCAGCTTGCAGTATTATGGTATCCCCAGCGTTAGCACTAAGTAACTGCTCACGTAGCTCAGAGTTATTATTAACTATCCATGTTGCCGCCATCACAGCATTGCTAAGCACAACGATTGCAATAATCGTAATAAGGGCGATAACATGAGCCATTTTTGACATTGAAATAAGCCTAATTAAGGTTACTCACCTGCAAGTAACTGGGTATCAATTTGGTCATAACTCAGCACTATGCCGCCTAACTCCTGAGAAAATTTGAGCGCGCCTTCTTTAGTACCAAAACTAGCAACCGCTGGACCCATTACCGCTTTTTTACTCGCACCATAGACATACCATGCTGTTTTAGCATCAATAAAGGCGCTATCTTCGGGCGATTCCCAATTCGTTGTTGCCATATCATGCACAAAAAGGTGCGTCACTTGACGTTGATTTTCGCTTTGTAGTGCAAAATTAAACATGTCTCGAGTCGAGCAGAATTTAGGAGTAATCAGCTGTCCTTTTAGATGCACCTGACCTTTAGGCCCAGGATATTTCTTGATCATCATGCCGCACATATGACAACGATCATGTTCATGAATGGCTTGTGCTACGACTACAGCGGTGTCGCTGGAGTCCTGACTACACGCAAATAATAAAGGCAATAACAGCAAGCCCCATAACTTTTTCATTGACGACCTCAACTCCAGTAATAATTGTTTTCTAACTGACTTAGCTTTCAGTTCAACACCCAATTGCAGCCCTGCAGGGGCGGCGCAATTGGGGGCTGACCTACTCGCTCTTTGTCACATATACTTTGGACTATTAAATCGCAAAGTTTTGTCCCGCATACAGAATGAACAAACGTAAACACATCATGCCTGTTACCGCACAAACACCTGAGGCATAAAATGCTTTAGCAGAATGGCTAAACGACTTACTGGTGGCAAAGTTCAGCAACAGCGGACCAGCAAAGCCTATCCCTATAACCCCGAGCCAAAACACGTTTGCCCACTCACCAGAATGAAAAGCAACAAAGGCACTTTGTGCGCCTGCGTTTCCTGTCATTAACGAGGTGACAATCATAAAAATGAACATGGCTTCAGCAAACATAATCGGCCATTCAGCACCATGGAGTAGCTTCATGTCTTGGCTATGCAGATCTTCTTTGAAGAATGACACTGCCAACATTTTTGCTGATGCTGCACCCGCTGAGATCCCTGACGCAATGAATAACGCCGGCAACACCGATGTATTTATGATGGGGAAACGGATCAAGGCTGAGATAAGGAAACCTGTGTAGGCACACACTGATAACGCTAATATCAACACCAGCACTTCAATTGGCTTGCGCACACCTTTCAATTTTTCAATGATCGGTAATAACACTTTCAGTGCTGGTATTGAGCGCAACTCCTCTTCTAGTGCCAGTAATGCAACAATCGCGGTTAATGGGATATAAACCGTTAAAGCAATCACACCAATTGACATCACAGAACTAAGGTTATAATAAACCAAAATCCTCCAGAAGAACAAAGGGTTAGTTAAGTCTAAAACTAAACACAACATGCCCAAACTGATGGTCACAAACGAGATTACGGCTGCCGCTTTATAGAAAGGCGTGTTGGTCGTCTGTTTTTTATAGAAACGAATAAATATCGCAGTGGCTAGCGCTCCACCGGAAATTCCCGCAAAAAACAGATAAACCGCAATCGGCCAAGGCCAGGCAATGCCCTCAGATAAGCCGATGGTAAAATCAATAGTTCCGTCCATAGCTATACCCCTAACTTAACAATTGGTATGTATCTCAAGCTCGGTTCAGTGCCAAATTCAGGCTTGATCCGCACGGAGTCCTTCACTCTTAAAAGCTTGCTCACATAAGAGGTAGGGTCATTCGCATCACCAAAAATCAACGCATCATAACGGCATTGTTGCACGCAAGCTGGAAGCTCACCTTTAATCAATTTACTGTTTAAACAGAAATCACAGTTATCCGCTACATCGGTTTCTTTATTGATAAAACGCGCATCATAAGGACAAGCACCAATACAGTATTTACAACCTGCACATTTGGCTTTATCCATAGTCACAATGCCCGTTTTTTCATCTCTATGGGCTGCGCCCGTAGGACAAACAGTGACACAAGGAGCGTTCTTACATTGCTGACAAGAAACACGCACATATTTGCGTTCGCAATTACATTCTGTTTTGCCGCAATGAGGACATATTTCACCCGCTACACCACCTGATAACTGCTCCATAACCATGCGAGACTTACCATCGGGTAGATTATTTGCGACATTACATGCGTCCTTACATTCACCGCACCCAGTACATTTATTTTGATCAAACACCATCACGTAATGGGGTTTGTTTGCATCTGACTCTTCTTTGACTGAACTGCACCCTAAGGGCGCTATTATCAAAGAGCTGGCTCCTAAGCATTTAAGGAACCTCCGTCTCTCTATATTTTCACTCACAGCATCCTCCATCTAGCCAGCTATATTGCCGACCTATTCTCTATTGGTGTGACTTTACTCAGATGCAGTCACTGAACGATTAGCTATTTTTTGCTCGGTTCTTAAAATTGCATTGTTAATTGAGGCTCTATTAAAGCTCTGGCTGTCGCTACGGAGTAACAACTGCCAATGTTCAATCGCTTTGGCATACTCTTGATTGAGATAAGCATCCGTCGCGATCAGTAATTGCGCTTGGGATTCAAATTCATCAAGGGCTAACGCTCTAGCCAAAACTAAACGGGTATCGATGCTCATCTGGCGGCCATCACGGTAGTACATGGCAGTCGCTTTCATCCCTAAGGTTTGAGCATCCTCACCAGTAAAGGCAAGTAGTTCATTTAGCGTCGCAACAGACTGGGCATATAGCCCGCCATCGACATAAGATTGAGCCAAAGTTAACAATGCAATTTCGTTGTTAGGTTGCTCGTTGACTTTACGTGCATTTTTATTGATATCTGCGGCGATCAGATAATCAATGTTGTCGTCTATTACTCCTTTATCCCACTCGGAAAAACGGCCTAACTGGCTATAAAGCACCAGAGGTACAATTAGTATCACTAAAGAGATTACTGTTGGCACTGCTCCATTTACGGCTCTTCCTTTAGCAGTAGACAAAATATCTTGGCTCGCTAGATCAGAACGTTGGAGATGACGAGCTTGAAGGTGATGGCCCCAAACACACGCAATGACACTAACCAGACAACAACCAATGCCAACAGCAAGACTACTCATAGTGACTCTCTAATTTAGTTAGATAACGACTCAGGCACTTAACGTACTAGTGCGCTTTGTCCATTCCCATCATGCCACCCATTCCCATGCCGCTAAGTCCCATACCGTGGGAGTTTTCGCCTGGGGCTTCAACTTTGACGAGTTCAACTTCAAACACCAACGTTGAACTTGGCGGAATGATACCGACCTGCTTTTGACCATAGGCAAGCTCAGATGGAATTGAAAACTTGTAGGTAGAACCTTCTGTCATTAGAGGGATCCCTTCTTGCCAACCCTCAATGACACTCATTAAAGCAAAACGATTAGGTTCATCACGATCGTAGGAATTGTCGAATTCAGTACCATCAACCAAGTAGCCTTTATAGTGCACAGTGACCACATCTTCAGGGCCTGGTTTACGTCCTTCACCCTCTGATATCACTTCGTATTGCAAACCCGAATCGGTCACACTGACGCCGGGCAGCTTTTTGTTATTGGCTAGGAAGGTACTTCCGGCTGTAATATTTTGTTGAGCTATTCGCTCTTCAGCCGCCTCTTTAGCACTATTGAGTTGCACTGAGCGCTGATTTAAATAGGTGAGGATCTCTTCATCTGAGAATTGTGGATTATTCTTCAGTGCATCCACGACACCCTCAATAACCAGTTCAACATTAACCTCTGCACCCAACTCTGTTTGAGCGAAAATCTGGCTAGAGAGGTATTTACCGATTGAGGCGCCGATACTATATGACTCTTTCTGTACGTCGCTAGTCAGGTCTGTGTTTGCCATGCTGTTAGCGGAAATAAATAGCGAAAGTCCCGTCACAACAGCTAAAGACGTTTTTACAAATGTTTTCATGTTCATCATCTCTTTTAATAAGGTCGTCATTCATTAAATTGATTACAGCAGTTCCATCTGTGTAGTCATTCATCACTGGATTGATCTATTATGGTTTTTCAGTCACCCGGTTTGATAAGCGCCAGCCATAAATCCCTTCTGGCATTTGTCTAACATCGGTGTAGCCCAACTTCATTGCTGCTCTGGCGGCAATTTCACTCGCATTGCAAAGCCTATTCGCACAATAGAACACCATCTGGGTGTCTTTTTTTGCGGGTAGAAGCGTTTTCCAATCTTTAACATTGAAGTAAATAGCACCTGGTATAAATCCCTCAGCCCACAGCTCCAACGTGTTGACATCAAAAAAGTAAACGCCCTCTTTACCCACTAAGCCATCCACTTCCATCATGGTGATGGTATTGAGTTGGTGCTCGTAATGCGGAGCTAAGGCCATCTCTGAGCCACCACCCGCTATACAGCTTGCCGAACTAACGAGTAAAGTCAGTGTTACTAGCATTTGACCAAGTACTCTTTTCATAATCTTCCCTCTTATATCTCGACACCGTTTATGACTTATTCGGGTGCCGAGATAGTTAACGATTAAGCTGCTTACTTCGCAGCGTAACCTGTTCCGTCAAGGATGTTTTGCGCTTGAGTGACATAAGTCAGCGCTGCATCTAGACGTTTCTGGCTATAACGGAAACCATGTACACCCCAAGAACCATCTTTCTTAATCAGATCAACAGTTTCTTTCGCTTTTTCAGCCAACATAAGCACTTGTGTCTTATCTTCGGTTGATAGCTTGGTGACTTCGAGTAGCTGATCGATTCGCTCGAGTGCTTGCTCAACTTTGGCGTGAACCTCTTTGACGGGAGTCTGCATCTTCATGACTTCGCCATAGATCTCCATCTGGTCTTCATAATGCAGACCGGTTTCAAGCTCTGATTGGAACTGGCTGTGACAACCTTTGTTATCTACCACATCGTGGTCAGAAATTGAGGTACGAGCGCAAGACCACATCAAATCGAGATATGAGCGACCTTCTTCGTTCTTAGCAACCGTCCAACCTTTGCCAGCTTTTGGCCCTTGAGTACGAGGCTCGCCTTCAGGTGGGTTCAAAGTTTTACGTGTTGGGTTAACATCAATTTTCCACATGTGAGACTTACGAACCGCGTCGAAGCCCGCTTGGTCAGGGAACTGCATTGCTTTGAAGTTTTCACAGCTACCCATATTTGGCATATGACAGCTTTGACATGTTTGCTTGCTATGAGTATCTGTATTTTCAGCAATCAAAGTTTGTGCTTCGTGGCAATCCTTACAGTCTTTCTTTAGCTTTGGCTTGGTGATGCCAGACATCCAAGTGCCGTCAGTCACTTCATGTGGATCGTGACAAGTAGTACAGCGCATGCCTTTCTCATAATGCGCAGAGCCATACATTTGTGAACCTTCAGTACCACAAGATGGACAAAGAGACTTCATCTTCACACCAAAGGCATACTCACCTTTCTCTTGTGCTTCCGGTGTGTCCATAAGTGCAGGGTTGTACTGGAAGCGTTGATGACAACGTTCACAGTTAGACTGCATGCCACCCGTACCACCATCTAAATGACCGCCAGCGCCATGACACTCTTCACAAGCAATACCCTTACTGATGGTATGTTCTTGTAGTTTCTTAGGATCACCTAAGGCATCGAAGAACTCTTGTTGATTTTGGAAATCAAATTTGAAAGAGTGACAAATTTCACAATATGAACTTGCAGGTTGGAACAACATCTCTTTACGGTATTTAGCACCGTATGAGCTCATGCCTTTCTGATGCGATCCTGAACCACCAAACTCTTCTAACGTTGTCGGGAATTCAGGAATAACAGCATTAATTTTTTTAGCCATATCATCGGTAAGCCACTCAGCCCACCCACGTGAAAACTGGTTAGCACCAGCAACCATTTTACCGGTACCGTCGCGCAGCAAACCGCCTTCGATATGGTAAGTACCACGGACTAACCAAGCATCAATGTAACCGTATTTAGTACGAGGAGTACCAATAGTGGCGTAGATCATGTCAGGGGTAATACCGTCAGCCAAGATAGAGGTGTCTTTAGTGCCATACATTGGTTTTTTCAGATCGTTATCCACTTCTGGGTGTTCACCAGGAAAACGAACTGATTGGGCATGACGCGAACGCTGCCACTTCTCATATTGAGTAGCATGACACTCAGCGCACTTTTCTGGACCAACAAAATTGTTTGGATAATCCAAAATAGATTTCGCACCTAAACGGTACTGTACAGCACGAGGCTTACCATCAATTGAGCTGTAATCAGGGCTGTGTCCAGTATCTAAATACTCTTCGCCACGATCACTGATGTGGTAATCACCCACTAAGTTACCTGACTCTTGATATTTAAATAGAGGATGATTTTCGAACAAGAAATCGAATAATTCTTCTTCTTGAACAATATAATCTTGTAGCGTTTTCACGCCATTAATACGTTCAGTACCTTTGTAATTGGCAATAGCTTCTTTAGCTGTTTTACCCATTTCAGGTACGCTGTTGTATTTACCACCACTGGCATTAACATTAGCAATGGCACCAAAACAAAACAGCATGCTTAATGCTACCTTGTGCTTCCATCGTCTCATCATTCACTCCTACTTATTATCAATTTTATTTTTAAACTCTCATCTTATCTTTAACGCATCACATTAGAATTTGGATTTATCGAAAGAAGAAATAACATCACCGTTTAGTTATTTATCGCAGTCGACATCTATACCTACATTAAAATGTTTTTTACAAAACCTAACCGTTCACCGAACGACTTAAACAACTGAGCAACCGCTATTCTCCTGATTGACCCGAGGAAAAACATGCGCTAGAGCACATAAACAAACGCGTTAGTTATGATTAAATCTAAAAATTAAATACTTCTTTAGTAACAGATGCATACGATTTTATTACGTTGATTATTAAGATGTAAAACTTATGATCTTTAGATCTAAAAATAGTTCAAAAACAACATTTATATATTAAAAATAATAGCA
>NZ_PJBM01000210.1:0-8177 GCF_002836075.1 Shewanella sp. GutDb-MelDb
GATGAAGAGTATTCATTAGAAGATTTTTTAAGCATATGTAAAGAGGACCATAGCGCTTTTGCATCAGCAGCTGAACGACTAATCATTGCCATTGGTAAGCCAGAGTTAATTGATACATCAAAAGATCCTATTCTAAGTCGGCTATTCTCAAACCGTCTGGTTTCCAGATATCCTGCCTTTAAAGACTTTTATGGTATGGAAGAGGCCATTGAACAGATTGTGGCATATTTGAAACATTCGGCCCAAGGGCTGGAAGAGTCGAAACAGATCCTTTATCTCTTAGGGCCTGTGGGAGGCGGGAAATCCTCATTGGCAGAAAAACTTAAAGCATTAATGCAAAATGTACCGATTTACGTACTGACCGCAGACGGTGTTCGCAGCCCTGTTAATGACCACCCATTTTGTCTATTTAATCTTGAAGAAGACGGCCAGATTCTTAAGCAAGAGTACAACATACCAAAACGTTACTTAAAAAGTATCATGTCGCCTTGGGCAGTTAAACGGCTGCACGAGTTTGGTGGTGATATTTCAAAATTCAAAGTCGTCAAAGTCTACCCTTCAATTTTAGATCAGCTGGCTATCGCAAAAACTGAGCCTGGTGATGAAAACAATCAAGACATTTCATCTTTGGTCGGTAAAGTCGATATTCGACAGTTGGAACATTTTGCACAAAATGATGCAGACGCCTATTCCTATTCAGGCGCATTATGCCGCGCAAACCAAGGACTAATGGAATTCGTAGAGATGTTTAAAGCACCGATTAAAGTGCTTCACCCTCTACTTACTGCAACTCAAGAAGGTAATTATAACGGCACAGAGGGGCTTTCCGCCCTGCCCTTTGGTGGCATCATTCTGGCCCACTCTAATGAATCAGAGTGGACAACATTTAGGAATAACAAAACCAATGAAGCATTCTTAGACCGAGTCTATATCGTTAAAGTGCCTTATTGCTTGCGCTTATCGGAAGAGGTACGCATTTACGAAAAGCTACTGACAAACTCAGAGTTGGCGAATACGCCTTGTGCACCAGGTACTCTGGAAACCTTGGCTCAATTCAGTGTACTTTCACGTGTAGTTGCGCCAGAAAACTCCTCTATTTACTCCAAAATGCGAGTGTATAACGGCGAAAGCCTCAAAGATACCGACCCTAAAGCAAAATCATATCAAGAGTATCGTGATTATGCTGGTGTAGATGAAGGCATGTTAGGACTATCAACACGTTTCTCATTTAAAATTCTGTCCAAGGTATTCAATTTTGACAATACAGAAATTGCCGCAAATCCTGTGCATCTCTTTTATGTACTAGAGCGTCAAATCGAGCAAGAGCAATTCCCATCAGAAACTGCAGAACGATATTTAGAATTTCTAAAGGGCTACCTTATTCCTAAATATGTCGAATTTATTGGAAAAGAAATCCAAACCGCCTATCTCGAATCTTATTCTGAATACGGACAAAACATTTTTGACCGTTATGTTATCTATGCCGATTTTTGGATCCAAGATCAGGAATACAGAGATCCAGAAACCGGTCAATTATTTGATAGAGCAGCGTTAAATGCTGAACTTGAAAAAATTGAAAAGCCTGCGGGGATCAGCAATCCAAAAGACTTCAGGAACGAAATTGTTAATTTCGTACTTCGAGCTAGAGCCAATAACGAAGGCACTAACCCACTGTGGACTAGCTATGAAAAGCTCAGAACGGTGATTGAGAAAAAGATGTTTTCTAACACTGAAGATCTGCTTCCGGTAATCTCATTTAATGGCAAGACATCGACTGATGATCAACGTAAGCATGATGATTTTGTGAACCGTATGATGGAAAAAGGCTATACACAAAAGCAAGTTAGATTGCTGTCAGAATGGTATCTGAGAGTCAGAAAGTCTTCTTAAGAAAGCCAAATGGGGGAGATTACTCCCCTACTATTTAGGCTCGGAGGTGCGCATGGCAAATTTCATAGATAGAAGGCTCAATGCAAAAGGCAAGAGTACCGTCAATCGACAGCGATTTATTAATCGCTACAAAAAACAGATAAAAAAAGCGGTCAGTGATGCTGTGACACGCCGTAGTGTCACAGACGTCGATAAAGGCGAGAAAATAAGTATCCCCACCCGTGACATAAGCGAGCCCACATTTCACCAAGGTCAAGGCGGAATACGAGAACGAGTTCATCCTGGAAATGATAAGTTCAGCCGAGGTGATCAAATTGAAAGACCCCCTTCAGGCAGTGGTCAAGGTGCTGGACAAGGTGAAGCCTCTGATTCTGGCGAGGGAAATGACGAATTTGTATTTGAAATCTCAAAAGATGAATATTTAGAGTTACTGTTCGAAGATTTAGAGCTGCCTAACCTACAGAACAATCGACTTAATAAACTAGTTGAATATCAAGTCTATAGAGCAGGTTTTACCAATAATGGCGTGCCCGCTAATATCAATATAGTCCGCTCATTACGGTCCTCTATTGCACGCCGCATGACCATGACCTCATCAAAAAAACGCATGCTAAAAGAGCTGCAACAAGAACTGATGGAACTTGAAGGCACTGCAGGTTCTAACGCTGAGCGCATTCTATCCCTTAAAGCACAGATAGACGATCTACAACGAAGAATTAAAAAAGTCCCTTTTATCGACACTTTCGATTTACGTTATAACAATTATGCTAAGCGAGAAGTTCCTTCAAGCCAAGCTGTCATGTTCTGCCTTATGGATGTTTCAGGTTCTATGGATCAAGCAACCAAAGACATGGCAAAGCGTTTTTATATCTTGCTATACCTGTTTCTCACTCGCACCTATAAGAACTTGGATGTTGTTTATATCCGTCACCACACCCAAGCAAAGGAGGTTGATGAACACGAATTCTTTTACTCACAAGAAACAGGCGGAACCATTGTTTCAAGTGCGCTTAAATTAATGCATGAGATCCAACAAAAGCGTTATCCAGAAAATGAGTGGAATATATATGCAGCACAAGCCTCTGATGGAGACAACTGGGCGGATGACTCTCCTTCTTGTCATCACATACTCGAAAAAAAGCTATTACCTGTCGTGAGGTATTTTAGCTATATCGAGATCACTAATAGAGCGCATCAAACACTGTGGCGAGAGTACGAAACATTACAGAAGACACACGCTAATATTGCGGTCCAACACATAAAACAAGCCGAAGATATCTATCCAGTGTTTAGAGAGTTATTTAAGAAACAGGCTGTCTAAGGGGGACGTTATGGACAAAACAGAAAAAAGAAAACCATTAGATGATGGACCCGATTGGAACTTCGATCTGCTTCAAACCTATTTAACAGAAATAGAGCGCGTCGCTCACCATTACCGATTAGACGCCTATCCAAATCAAATAGAAGTTATTACGGCCGAGCAAATGATGGACGCTTACGCAGGTATAGGCATGCCTATTGGTTACACCCATTGGTCCTTCGGCAAACGTTTTATCGAAACGGAACAAGGTTATAAGCGTGGGCAAATGGGCTTAGCTTATGAAATTGTCATCAATTCAGATCCCTGCATCGCCTATCTAATGGAGGAAAATACCATCACCATGCAAGCCTTAGTCATGGCTCACGCAAGTTTTGGTCATAATAGCTTTTTTAAAGGTAATTATCTGTTTAAGACATGGACTGATGCTAGCTCCATTATTGATTACTTAGTGTTTGCCCGAAATTATATCAGTGAATGTGAGGAGTTACATGGTGTTGAAAGAGTGGAAAGCATCATTGATTCATGCCATGCACTCATGAGTTTCGGTGTAGATAGATATAAACGTCCAAGTGAGATCTCCTTTAAAGAGGAGAAAATGCGTCAAAAAGATAGAGAAGCCTATTTACAGAGCCAAGTTAATGATCTCTGGCGCACCGTGCCAGAAACGCCTCAAGAACAGTTAAAGGCCAAAAAGCAACATTTCCCCGCTGAACCGCAAGAGAATATATTGTATTTCATTGAGAAGAATGCACCGCTTCTAGAACCTTGGCAAAGGGAGGTTGTTCGCATTGTGAGAAAAATGGGCCAATACTTCTACCCACAAAAACAGACCCAAGTGATGAACGAAGGCTGGGCTACCTTTTGGCATTACACCATTCTTAATCATCTTTATGATGAAGGGCTGGTGACCGATAGATTTATGTTGGAGTTTTTACAAAGCCACACTAATGTTGTCGTTCAACCCAGCTACAATAGCCCGCATTATAGTGGTATTAACCCTTATGCCCTTGGCTTCAACATGTTTATTGATATTCGTCGAATATGTGAAAAACCAACCGAAGAAGATAAACAATGGTTTCCAGATATTGCAGGCAGCGATTGGCTAACAACACTGCACTTTGCCATGGAAAACTTCAAGGATGAAAGTTTTATTAGCCAATATCTTTCACCTAACATCATTCGACAGTTTAAGTTGTTTTCGATCCTAGATGACGACAATAAGAATCACCTTGCAGTTTCAGCTATTCATGATGAACGAGGGTACAAAGAGATAAGAGAAAAATTATCGCAACAGTATAACTTGTCTAATTTAGAGCCTAATATTCAAGTCCATAATGTGGAAGTATCGGGTGATAGGTCTCTAACACTGCGTTATGTTCCAAACGCGAGGATCCCGTTAGCTGATAGCCGACATGAGGTTGTCAAACATATCCATCGTTTATGGGGATTTGATGTGCGGATTGAGCAAGCTGAAAATGGAGAGAACAAAGTGATAGCCGCCAGCCCTGAATGCAAGCTTGATAACTCCGCGAATATTTAAAACACATTTTTCAAACACAAAAAAAGCGCCTATTCAGGCGCTTTTTCAATTTACTTAAAACTTAAGCAAATTTAAAGTCAATATGTTCAACTAAAATCTTGTACGCATGACGTTGCATGTCTTGAACTCGTACTAATACATCTTTACCATCTAAAGCGATAGTTAGGTCAGTATTGTAAAAATCGTCGTTCCCTTGGATGTTGATGATATCTTTATGATCAAAAACAATAGAGATAGCTTCTTTACCTGGACCATAGATAACAGCAGGAACTTTGTTAGCATGACGTAGGCGGCGGCTCGAACCTTTCCCTATTTCAGTGCGGATTTGTGCAGGAATAGTATAAGACATAATAAAACTCACTTAATATAAATAAGATGTAAAAGATTACAGTAACGATTTTCGACCAACCATTACTGACTAAAAGCGGGCGGATATTAACATAAAATTAAGAACTACACAAAATATTAATTGGGTTCACTTATGACTCATTAACGCCAAACTTACCAGCTTCGGATAGGCCCCGTATCGATATGTACAAAACCAGAATTAGGATAATAACCGACACCGCCTAATTTAAGTGCAATGGCAGCACTTCTTACATCTGCGAGTTTCACACCAGGGATAGCGATATCTAAGGCCATTCCTTTCATATGGTAACTTTTCTTTGCAACACCATGACTTCTTTTTGCCAACATTTCATTCGTTTTTGGAGAACGGTAGCCCGATATGATATGAAATTCATCATCAAAACTCAGTGATGTTTTCAATTGATACGCAAAATCAAATAAACGTTTATCCATAGGAACTGATTCATTCTGGCGATGATCTCGTAGTACTTGATTAAAACCGGTCAAAATATCCGCTTGATAATCACCATCGATCCAATAGCTTCCCTGCTCTCTCTCACCGGTATGGCGGTTGTAAAACCCTAAACTGCGCACCCCCTTGGTTGAACGACTTGCCTGTGCCTTTGTTGGAAGCATAGAAAACATTGCAACACCACCAAGGCCTAATAATAACTGTCTACGAGCAGAACATACTACGGTCACACTTTCACCACTGACTACTTTTCCTACAACTGGCAGGCAAATTACCCTGTTAGTTTTAGGATTGCAAGTTATCCGTATAAAATATCGTTAAGTGTATTATAAGTCGTTGATTTGAGCACTGGCGGTATCTGCAAAGCTAGTAGCAGCCCGTATTTGGTAGATGTCATTTCTAAATTGTGTCTGATTGGACGCATCTATCCAAGCAGTCCAATAAACCAAATGCACGTTGAGAGTGGCATTTAACGCAAACCATTGGGTCCGGTTTCGGTCGGCATGTCTATCGACCCATGTCTGTTTATCTTTAACTAAATTTGCCGCCATCCAATTAGCTAAGCCTTCAACATTTTCAACCCGTATACACCCTGATGAAAGTGCCCGATTACTGCGCTCAAACAAGTTTGGATCAGCCGTGTCATGAAGGTAAACACTAAAGTCATTTGGAAAATAAAATTTATAACGGCCTAATGTATTCGTTCTACCTGGACGTTGCACAAATCTAAAAGGAAAAGGTCCTCTTGCCAGATCACTCCACTGCTGCGGTGTTCTCACCACCAAATTATTATTACGATCAAATACATCAAAATTACGCGTAGCGATATAATTACCGTCTTTTCTTACTTGTGGCAGCAAGTCTTTATGGAGGATTGTTTTTGGTACTCGCCAGCTCGGATTGATCACGACATTAGAGATTGAACTACTAAGTAACGGCGTTGGTCTGTAAGGTTTTCCGACTATTACCCTTGAAAAAAGCTCAACCTTTCCCTTATTAAACAATTCCATTTCGAATGCAGGTATATTGATTACCAGAAAACGTTCGTCACGTTGAGCCATAAACTCGGCTCGTTGGATATAATTTTTAGCCAGAATAGATGCGCGCTGCTCTGGGGGCACATTTAACCACTTTACCGTTTCAGGGCCAATAATCCCATCAGCTTTCAAGCCATGCCTTTGTTGAAAACGTTTTAATGCATCAACAATATCTTCATTTAGCACTGTAGACTCTGTAACGGCACTTTTAGCATCACCAAGCAACCATAATCGCTTAACAATAACGGGAATAACCGGATGATTTGTTCCAGGGCGGATCAAACCGTCAATGATTATCGGCTGCCACCAATCTTGTTCAGCTAACCATTGCAAATGGCGGATACGATTTTGAACCTGCAGATAACCATTTAATTGTGGTTCTAAACCCATAGCCCTAACGAAAGGATCACTAATTTCAGTTAATCCTTTGTTTCTAATGGGTATATGATGTTCACTCCAAAATAGTTCGATATCACTTTCGAGCTGATTTAACTCTTTAGAGGAGAGTTTGTTAATAGAGAGTGCTTCTTTATACTGAACAAACTTGCCGTCAGTATCGACTAATGCAAGCAAAGACACCTGTTGGTATAACATCTTTTCAGCACGTGTAATTCGTTCATCAGCATATCCATTCAAGCTCATGAAAAGCATACTTATACAGCATATGAAACCACAAAATCGCATTTAACCACCCTATTAACATTCTAATGTTAAGTATGGCAAACAATTATGTTTTGTATATGACGTAATAAAGAATTAGCTTTTATCAAAAAAATAAATTCAAGCCAATAAAAAAGCTCCTACGATAGAGGAGCTTGATTAATAAAGATAAAAACCCTGTTAGTTATGGGTAACTAAGAACCCCTTTCTCAACCTCTGTCTTACCAGTATTGGGATAGTATTTTAGTACCCAGTTTTTTGCGTCTTTTGTACGATCATCAGCGATATAGTTGTAATAACAATAAGTATTAGCATTACTTAACACACCACCTGAATACCAATAAATAATGTCATCGCTTTTATCGAACGTATTGTTACCGTGGCTCTCTAAAGTATATTCGTCATTTTCAAGCAGGCCTTGCCATATTTCTTTGCAAAATTTTCCCTGCAGCCTTGTACCACTTTCACTCAAAGTGGTATCTATACCGAGTGGGAACCCCGTCACCCCAGAATCTAATGTCCCATCACCATAACAGCTTACATCGACTTGATAACCGCTTTTACCAGACGCCAACCAACAACTGTGATAAAGCTTCACACCAGAGGTAAAGCTGCCAAAAGTACTTTTAATCGACGCATCATGGGCATCTTGGCTTAGATTGATAAATTTTGGCGCTGCCACTACGGCTAAAATACCGAGCACAATAATAACGACAACAAGTTCTATTAGGGTAAACCCTTTCGATTTTTGCTTCATGCTTAGACTCACACATTAGATATTGTGGTGCAATATACATAAATTAACAGCTACTGTCATATGATACATAAGCTTTTGAATTGATTAAGAACTTACTAAATAATGTCACTATAATTCATTACAAAAAAACTGATTTACATTAACGTTTAAAC
>NZ_PJBM01000211.1:0-8119 GCF_002836075.1 Shewanella sp. GutDb-MelDb
TAATTTATCGCCCAACTAATGGTTACCTAAACGTATTATTTACGCTCCTTGATGGTTGTCATATTGTAGCGTGAATAAAAGTGAAAATAGTTTATTTTGATTGATTTAATGATATTTGAAGTTAAAAAAAGCCAGTACGAAGACTGGCTTTATATTAAATCAACTCAGATTAGTAGCGACTTAAGTAGTCTTCTACACTGGCTTGTTCACGTTTTTTCAAACTAACACAGTTTCGTACACTCTCATCCAGCTTGGCTAACGTTCGAGCATACTCTGGAGTTTGTTCCATTTTAGGGGTGAAAAACTGCACCGTAGTGTCAAGTGCAGTAATATCACAACCGCTACCCGTATAATAAGGAATACTCGCCACCGCAAACGGAGGCAGCTTTTCCTTTATGGTCTCATAATTGGCATAAACCCAATCTCTGAACCTTTGCTTACGCACGTCAGTATAAGTTTGACCTGATAAAATATATCTCAAGTCTGGCGCATTAATTTTATCTGTTAATGTATAAGCTAACACTTCTGTTTGCAGTTTATCAGTAGGTGCATATCCTAGTGCTGACATTAATCGAGTACGCTTTTGAGGATCTTTAGTGGTCTCAAACTCACTCTTAACCAGTGACAATAATTTAGCATCACCGTAATAAACTGCAATAGTAAGATAGTTACCAATCAAGTATGGATCAACGTCATTATTTCCAGCAATGTAAGATTTTGCTTCTTTTGTTGCTGTCGCAATAATCGCATTATCTTTCGCTTCAAATGCTAACAAGTTAATCAATGTTGGACGCAGCTTACTGATTGCTGGACTTTCACCGGGTTTGGCTTCAACTCCATACTTTTCTATCGCACTATTAGCACGTTTCGCAATAAACTTGGCCCACTGCTGTTGATTACTCTCATCAATAAAAGTACGTTTCTGTGATTGCAAATAACCGAGTGCAGTCGATACTATTTCTGGATGTGGGTCAGCAATGAACTCACCCAAAATATTAAGCAATTCACCACCTGAAATAAATCCACCGTCGAGTAAGGCATCAGCAGAAGAAATTAGTGCTTTACGTTCACGTGGCGTTAAATGAGCTTGGGCATTCTGCAAAAGTGCTGCCATTTCTGTTTCGTCTAACAACCAACGGTAGTAACCCATAGCGTCAGAATCTGGATAGATCCACTCTGGGGTATACGCGAGCTCAACCGTTTGTGTGTCACCGCTTAACAAAATTGTTTGTTGTGAAACCTCGGCGCCTTTACCATATTTAATCGATACCGGCACGGTCCAAGATTGCGGGTCAGCTTTAGTGCCTGCGGAAACAAAGCGGCTTTGTTTTAATGTTAACTTATTACCCACAAGCGACACTTTTACCAACGGGTAAGAAGATTGCTCGATGAAAGTACTGAGTACAGAGCCAACATCTTTACCTGATGATTTTGACAGCGCGCTCCATAGATCATCCGCTTGAGTATTTTTAAAGGCATTATCTTTAATATATTGACGGATCCCGGCCTTAAACTCATCTTCACCAATATAGTTTTCAACCATAGCAAGTACGGCTTCTCCTTTACTATAAGCTAAGCCTAAGCCATCCATGATATCGGCTTCGGTCTTGATCGGCTTTCGAATCGGTTTAGTTGAGACTCTTGCATCCATTGCCATTACATAGTTTTTTGAAAGTGACAGGTCAGATTCAAATTCAGGATGGAGCTGATGAGTGATTTTTGATGCCATCCAACTTGCAAATGCTTCATTTAACCAGAGGTCATTCCACCATTGCATCGTCACTAAGTTACCGTACCATTGGTGTGCTAGCTCATGAGCAATAATAGACACGGCGCGCTCTTTACTATTTTGGCTCGCCGTTTTTTCATCAACTAAAAGAATATCTTCTCTATACGTCACTAACCCAGCATTTTCCATCGCACCAAAAGGAAATTCTGGCACCGCAATGGTATCTAATTTTTCATAAGGATAGTCAACACCAAAATAGGCTTCTAACGCTGAAAGTACTTCAGGCATTTTCTTGGCTGCGTAGTGCGCTAGCTCAATCTTGCCTTTAGTCGTAATGACTCTACCGGGCACTTTCATGCCTTTAACCGCTATCTCTTCAAATTGACCGACTGCAAAAGCCACTAAGTATGATGGCAATGGTTTAGTTTGCTTAAAGACATGAGTTGTTGCGCCATTTTTATCTGTCACTGACACTTCTGGAGTATTGCTATACACCTTCTCAGTGCTTGGAGCGGTAATCGTTACTTGAAAAGGGATCTTATATGCAGGTTCATCGAAGCTTGGAAATGCGCGGCGAGCATCACTCATTTCAAACTGAGTAAATAGATAGGGTTGGCCTGCATCAATGGTCTTGTAGAGGCCGACTGATTGCCTGTTATAAGGCGCAGTAAAGTCCATCGATAACGTATATTGGCCAGGCTCAATGATATGGGGGCAATCAAACAACACCACACCAGTCGATTGCATTGTCGCTTTCATTTGGCAATCTTTGCTGCCATTTAACACTATATTGCTGGTATTGTATTCCAAGCCATTTAATTGTAATTGCTTAGTGGCCTCCGTCACTTCAAGCTTTATTGAAGTACTACCTGAAAAACTATCCTTTGCTGGATCTAAATTCAGCTTAACACTTTGCGTTATAGGCTTGGCAACTTTGCTCAGTACATACTCATTGGCGAGCACATTAAAGCTAGTTGCACATGTCAGCGTGACTAAAGAAGCCGTAACTATTCGATACATATGATTCCCTGTTATCCAGTATTCCAATAGATTGATCTATTGCTACAATTTAATCGATTAAGGACGGGCATTTACCTCGCGTCCTTTACCGCTATAAGATAACAAAACTTTAACGGTAACGGCAGTCGATAGAGAACTGAAAGGCCACCTTGTTGTAACAATTCATTGCCGTTCTAATGCTAATACATTTAAAGCACGCCAATGAATTGCCTCATGTACCAATAGAAATCGCGGTATAAGTAACAATATATTTGGCTAACGCGGCTTGAATGTATCCAAGCAGGACGGTTTTTGATAACGATACATGAAACTGCAACAAAGGTGTTTAGATGCATTCGCGCACTAGAAAGGACAAGGGCTAAAGCCGAGTACGCGCAATCCTGTCACAGGGTGATCAAACTCTAAACGAGTGGCATGCAGCATTAATCTCGACGCCATCTTATAAGAGTCACTTGTACCATATAGATCGCAGCCAATAATAGGATGGCCAATTTGCTGACTATGGATCCGCAATTGATGGGTGCGACCCGTCTCGGGTGTTAGCTCTACTCTGGTCACTACTGTCGCAATGGCCGCCGTCTTCTGGGTGTTATCTGTTGTGGCTGCATTGCCTAAAGGAGCAGCAACAAAATGTTCTCGAGACAAGACTTTATATATTGAAAGGGCTGGTTTGCCCTCTTTCTCACAAATCTTCATTAACGGAAAGTTGGGCTTATCCTTCGCTATCGGCAGTGCTATCTCACCCTCGTCATTTGGTAAGTCACCCAACAATAATGCGGTGTACCGCTTAAGCACGTTGCGCTCACTAAATTGTTTACACAAGGCGGCATTAATCGTTTTGTTCTTCGCCACCACCATAACCCCAGAGGTTCCCAAATCGAGTCGATGCACTAGCGTACAATCTGGATAATCTTTAACGAGACGGTAATGTACAGAATCCCAGTTTGCGGGGTGTTTACCCGACAAGGATAAAAGGCCGGAGGGTTTATTGATTAATAATAGATTTTCATCTTGATAGATAATTGAAATATCTTCAAAACAAGGAGGTGCAATAAAATCATCAGCCGATGGCGGCATATAACATTCCTGTGGCGTTATAACGATTACTGATGCAGGAGTTTACCAGACTTAGCTCTATTGGGGATTGAGAAAATGCCGACCGATAACGACTCTTATCGTGGCGCAACTTACCTTGGCTAAGTAATCACAGTATTGAGGGCAAAGAGTAGCGCAGACTCACTCTAGTCATATTATTGAATTTATACTCACTTATTAAAATATAACCCCGAGGATTTTTTCATTTAATCGAATAATGAGTCACATTAACGCTTAAAGATTGATGATTAATGTCAATGTAGTGTGGCTATCCTAGTCAAAATCCCCCTACAGTGGCAGTATTTGAGAAAGGTGAGTTAAGGCTGTGGTGTAAATGAGATAAAGAGCGCGCTGCTTTGCACGCTCTCTGGGATTAGACATTTAAATCGACGTTAGAAATCGATTCTAAAACCAACACTAATAATAGTGTCATCAAAATCAGAATATTGTTTCACATCAAACTGACCCAGTTCGGTATGCACTCGCGTCGACTTTGATAAACGGTACTCGGCACCAATGGCCCATTGTGATACTTCTGGTACGTCAGTGGCCGCGGCGCCGTATTGATCGTAAACTCGGCCAGCAATTTTGCCCGTACCCGAGTCATCCTGACCGTACTGCGCTTTTAACGTGAGTTTATCAATTTGATACTTAGCACTGATGATAAAACCATCGCCATCACGTTGCTGCCAGTTATCTAAGTTAGGGTTAACGATTTTGGCACTCTGGTAGATAGAGCCCAGTTTTAAGTTACCATACTTATACTGCGCAACCGCGCGAAAACCTTTGATGTCTTCAACGCCATCAGTGTAAGCAGCGGCGAGATAAAAATCACCGCTTTTAAACAGTTTGTCACCGTAAGTCACTGCGACTTGGTAGTTACCGTTATCACGATGAACATCGTCTTCGGCGTAATAGTTATCTTCAAGAATATAGCTGGCGCCAAATTGTAATTTGTTCCATTTAACGGTTTTATATTCTAGAGAGTCACCCCAACGCTTATCACCGGCAAACAAACGGTCATGCTTTAGTGAATACATGTCCATTGCATCAGCGGTACCCTTAGCCATTTTAAACACTGGATCGATACGACCTGCAGCAAGTTGACCGACTGTAGAATGCTTTATGCCTAAGAATGTAGGACGTGCCGAAAATGGATTATTTTGCTTACCTTCGCTGGCACCATTTACGCCCACTTCGATTTGATAAAATACCGTAAAATCATCATTTAGCGCCGCGTTGCCCTTAACGCCTAATCGACTCCAGTTGTTTTCCAGAATGGTGCCACTTTTACCGCTATGAGTCGCACTACCACTGTCAGAGTTTGTAATCGAGTAATCGATACGGCCATAAAATTTGTAGGCATCGGCCATAACAGCGGGTGAAGCTAGAATTGCCGCGGCAAGTAAAGTCAATTGAACTGTTTTCATCATCATATCTCTTAACATTATTATTGGTTCAAAACGAAGATGACTCCCCAGCTCTAAGGCGGTTAGGAGTCTTTTTCACCGCAAGTTTAGATTTTATTGTGTGCTACGATTACGCCGTCTTGACGCATCTGGCGATACAAAATGTCAGCTTGATGTAAATAAAGATCCCAAGAATCTGAGCGCTTGGTAAAGCCCGTTGCGGCATAGCTGCCGGTATCACCGGTTGCTGGTAAATCATTGATTGAGAATAGAGAGCCACCTTGCTGAAGGTGGACATTTAACGCATCGAACATGACGTTAAAGCCGATACGAGCGGGTTCTACATAGTTAATCGATTCATATTTTGACTGGCGGTAGAACTTCTTTAACGATGCATCTTTTATCTGGGTCTTTTCATCAGCGAAGATTTCGTCATAATGGGCTTTAGTAATTTGCTTGCTGTCGCGATTAACCACTAGGCGTAAAACGGCGGTCACACCGGTCCATTTGCCTTTAGCATCGAGTAACTTTTCTGCGTTCTGGTAAAACAGCTCATTCGTGCCCTCGCCATTAATCTGCGCATGGATTTTAGCCGTAAGCGGCACCATAGACTGTTGAACACTGTTAGAGGCACCCGCAACAATATCGATACCGGCATATTTTAATCGATTCGGCTCTTTCAACTTATTGCCTAAAGCAGGATCAAAATCGGGGTTTAGCTCGAAGGTTAACTTGTCCTGCTCTACCATGAGCTTTTCCATGGTCAACGCAGACTGTACCCAAGCAGTCCCTTTCTTTTTACCCATTGAGAAGTTGTATTCAGACATACGCTTAGGCACATTTTGGTAAAGACGAGTGTAGTAATTTGGGCGACCACTCTCATTAAATTCGGCAAAAATCACATTGTCAGCATTATTGCTGTCAGTGACGATAGCAACACTGCCCATATGACCTTGACGAAAGCGGGCTTCTTGGAAGTAATAATCCCCTTTCAATAAACCCAATTGAGGCTGAATAGACCATTTAAGTTTAAAATTATCGTCTCCAGATTCTTCTTTAGAACCGACGGCAACATATTCAGGCTGACTACCGTCCGCTCTCGGAAGGCTGTTAATGGCTTTTAAGATCCCGTTAGAAGAGTAAGTCGCTCCGGAAACGGCATCAATGCCTTCATGGCCATTATTCGCAACAACATTCGCTAATAAACGCTCTGCATTGAGATAGAGAGATTCCGTTTCTTTTTGGGATTTTGTTTTAATATCAACAATATTTCCGTTCTTAACCTCAACGGTTAAGGTAATAAGACTTTTCTTACCTTTAGCAGATACATCATGAACGCCATCGGCGTATTTGCCGTGATCGACGCTGCCAGCACAACCTGCAAGCGCCATCGTGCCGAATAGTACAGCGCTACTTACTAATGTTTTATTAAAGATGTTTAAGCTTTTCATTCTGTCAGCCTTTAGATGTGTTATTTCATTGAGGCCAGAATATAAGTTTTAAATTTCTACACAATTGCGGAAAACCGCAATGTGATGAGTTGATGTTTATTTATTTGATCGGGTTAACATAAACAAACTATTTTTTAATTTTACATTGCTTGTTATGATACTTATTATAGCCAATCAACATACCTAGGCCATATTGTGAAAATATCACTTCCTATATTAACGCTATTGTTTTTTTCTAGTTATAACTATGCAAATGTCATTACGCAACCAGTAGCACCAGAGTTTAAGGTTATTAAAGTCGACACTAAGGGAGAACCTTATCGGTGTGAAGGAAATGCAATAATAACTCATAATGCTGTCAGCAGTAATCTCACCACGCTTAAATACTTTGGCACTTCCATCAGTATTGATATATATGATAATAACGATACAGGTATAGGAATTGCATTATGTAACGCACTACATGTTATTCAGGAATATCATTATCTCGCATCAAACTACAGCACTTACCCCCATGTCACCAATATTAAAAGCATCAATAATCAACCTGATAAAAAACATAAAATAGATCCAAAGTTGACTGAACTGATCCAGGCGAGTATTGATTGGCATGATAAAACCAATGGCTACTTTAACATCGCCCTATCGCCTGTCATCGATATCTGGCGCGGGTATCGGGCCAAATGTAAAGGTGAACGTAAGCTCCAAGACCGCTGCAGCATTCCTACTGAGGCAGAGCTATCAAAGGCTAAGCTATTGATTAATATTAAAGACATAGACTTAGATCTTACCAACAACACCATACAGATGAAAGCAGGCATGAGTATCGATCTTGGTGGGATCGCGAAAGGCTGGATGGCTGAAATGGTTTATAGGCAGTTAAAAGCGGACGGTGTTGAGAGCTTCATGATAAATGCAGGGGGTAATATACGGCATTACGGCGTTCACCCTGAGGGCCGAGATTTTACCACTGCAGTCGAAAATCCTATTTGCAAAAAATACAATAATACTCTTGAACAGTGCCAGAGCTTTGAAGACCAATACCATGAAGTGCTGACAGGTAAAGATTTAGCCATTGTCTCCAGTGGCAATTATTTACGCTACTACCGAGTCAAAGGTAAAGAATACCATCATATTATCAACCCAAAAATATTGTATCCTAAAAGCACAGGGATATCGACAACGATAGTGGTCAATAATAACCAACTTTTCGCGGATGTGATTTCTACTGCTCTATTCTTAATGCCTTTAAAAGAAGCGCTTGCCTATGCTAATAAAAATGAGGATGTAGAATCAGTTTGGTATTTGAATGCACAAGGAGATAAAGTGGAATCTGATCAGTTTAATAAATACAGAAAGTCATTTTAGACTGACATTAATAAAATAATTATTTACTACCATATATTATCTAGACG
>NZ_PJBM01000212.1:0-7486 GCF_002836075.1 Shewanella sp. GutDb-MelDb
CCTTGTTAGCTTGGGAAGAATTTTAAGCTATTGAGCGTGAGATACATCAAGCAAGTATAAACAATACATAAAACTCGAGCTTTATATATCAAGCCTTTGTATATAAAGAGATTAACTAGGCCACTACTGATATTCAAACCTGGCAACACTAGATTATTTAAAGAACATTTAGCTTACAAAAAATCATCTAATATATCTTTTATGAAACCGTTATTTTTTGCTTATGTCTTTATCTAACAACATCGCTAATCTAGCGCCAAGTTATGAGTCTATTGATTAATAGATGCGTTATCGACACCCTTTATATAAGCGAGAACACAATGTCTAAGAAAGCTACCCTTATCAGTACAGCATCTATGCTCACTATTATTGTTGTTGTATTTGGTTTTAACTCATTTAAACAACATATGATTAAAACTAAACTAGCAGCCTACAAGCCTGCTCCTGCAGCAGTAACTTCAATTACTATAAAGGGTAATGACTGGAAACAAACTATAGCCACCGTCGGTCATATTACGGCTAACCAGCAGGTTAATGTCACGCCCCAGTTATCGGGGCAAATAAACAAGATAGCCTTTAACTCTGGCGATATAGTTAAACAAGGTAGCGTATTAATTCAATTAGATGACCGTCTATTACAAGCTAACCTAAAAACAAGTGTCGCCAATTTAAAACTCTCTCAAATCGAATACAAACGTCAATTAAAACTATTGAAAACACACAATACATCACAAGACTCTGTTGATACCGCAGCAGCAACGCTCTCAACAAGCCAAGCTAACGTTGAATATATTAAAACCCAAATTGATTTTATGCAGGTTAAAGCCCCATTTTCTGGTCAAGTCGGTATTAGGCAGGTAAACAAAGGAGACTTTATTCAGCCTGGAACTACTGTGGTCGAGCTACAAAATTTGGATGAACAATATATTGATTTTTCAATACCTGAAATTCAGCTCGCCAATGTAGCTTTAGGGCAAAAGGTCGATTTCACCACCGATACCTACAAAGGCCAAACCTTTGTGGCTCGCATTTCAGCTATCCAGCCCTCTGTCGACAGCCAATCACATAATTTGGATATTCGTGCAAAAGTGGATCAAAGCATAAACACACATAAAGTCTCATTCATCTCAGGTATGTATGTAGAAGCTAATATTGATACCGCTATAGAGTTAAGCGTGATTCCAGTACCCAATATTGCCGTGACCTATTCGCTCTATGGTAATGCGGTATATGTATTAAAAGCCGATTCTAAAGCCGCCAGCACGGATAACGCACAGTTGTTTGAATACAAGGTTGAGCGCCGTGCAATAACAACGGGGGGCGAACGAGATGGCTTAGTGGGAGTGACGTCAGGACTGACAGCCGGAGAACAAGTCATTACGTCTAATATACAAAGCTTAAAAGATGGTGCACTGGTATTAGTCAATAACAGCCGTCCATTTACTCAAACTGTTTCAAAAGCAGCTAGCCAAGGCGAGAAATAATCAGATGAACTTTACCGATATATTTATTAAACGTCCTGTTCTGGCAACAGTACTCAGCCTCATGTTGTTGGTGTTAGGACTAAAAGCCTTTGGCATGATGCAAGTAAGGCAATATCCAGAGTTGGAGACGGGTGTTATTACCATTACCACTCAGTACCCAGGTGCCAGTGCATCAAGTGTACAAGGTTATGTCACTCAGCCATTGCAAGCGCAAATAGCGCAAACGGCAGGTATTGACTATATGACTTCAGATAGTAGCTTAGGTAAATCACTTATTACTGTTTATCTAAAATTGGATTATCCGTCAGACAAGGCCCTGACAGAGGTATTGTCTTTGGTACAGCAAGTTAAATACAGACTACCAGCAGGAGTGTTAGATCCTAGTATTTTAAAATCGACGTCACAATCACCGATCCTTTATTTGTCATTTTCCAGTGACACATTAGCGACCGAGCAGATCTCTGATTACATTAGCCGTGTCGTTAAGCCGACTATCTCAACCGTCAGCGGCGTATCAAAAACAGATATCCTAGGTCAGCGTGATTTTGCAATGCGAATTTGGTTAAATCCAAGCAAAATGGCTGCCTTTGGGATCACAGCTGCTGATGTACAGAATGCTATTAAAGGCAACAATGCCGTTAGTGCTGCAGGTAAAGTGAAAGACCAGTTTATAGAAGTCGATATTAATGCGCATACTGACGCATCGTCTGTCGCTGAGTTTAAGCACATAGCATTAAAAGCGAGTGATGGTCGCCTGATCCATATGGAAGATGTTGCAACAGTAGAGCTAGGTGCCAATAGTTATGATTCAGTGGTTAACTTTAATGGTAAGCCAGCCGTACTGACTGCAATAAGCAACACATCGAACTCAAATCCACTGACTGTGGCTGCCGATGTTTATACTGTTTTACCGAGTATTATTGATAGTTTGCCTGCTGGAATGAAAGCGGATGTCGTTTATGACTCAACCAAATATATTCAGACTTCGATAGATGAGGTGGCAAAAACACTGATGGAAGCCGCGCTTATCGTGGTCATTGTCATCTTCGCATTCCTAGGTTCGATGCGTGCAATGATGATCCCATTGGTGACCATCCCACTATCTCTTATTGGCTCGATGTTTTTTATGCTCGCGATGGGCTTTAGTATTAACATTTTAACGCTATTGGCAATGGTATTAGCCATTTCATTGGTTGTTGATGATGCAATTGTTGTGGTAGAAAACACCTTCCGTCACTTGGAAGATGGTACAGACCCTGTCAAAGCAGCCATTATTAGTGCCCGTGAAATAGCAGGCCCAGTATTCGCTATGACAATTACCTTGGCTGCAGTGTATGCCCCAATTGGTTTCATGGGCGGCTTGACCGGTAAGTTGTTTACCGAGTTTGCATTTACCCTTGTAGGTGCCGTGCTTATCTCAGGATTTTTAGCACTGACTTTAACGCCGATGATGTGTTCAAAAGTATTATCGCAAAAGACGCTTGAAGGAAAGCTGGTTAAAAAGATTGATGGCATCATTGAAGTTGTCACTCAGCATTACACTCGAATGCTGAATGTCGTCATCGATAACCGTAAACTAGTGTGGCCTTTTGCGGGTACGATATTGATTGCATTGGTCTTTATGTTTACCCATACATCATCAGAGCTCGCGCCGCAGGAAGACCAAGGCGTGATGATTATGATGGGTAAAGGACCAACAACATCGAATACAGATTACTTGAACCACTTTACCCAACCATTAACGCAGCTTGTTGATACTTATCCAGAAAAAGAGATGGATATGATGGTAAATGGTTACCAAAATGACCAAACATTCTTCGGCCTTGCAGTACTTAAGGACTGGAGCGAACGTGATGCCTCGGCTAAAGATGTTATGACGCGTTTTCAAAGTGATATGAAAACGATACCCGGTCTGCAAGTGTATACTTTCTCCCCACCCGATTTACCGGGTACAGCACAGGGCTTACCCTTTCAAATGATTTTAAAAACGCCAACAGGGACTTATAAAGAGCTGTATCAATACGCTGAAAAGATGAAAGCGTACGCAATGAAGAGTGGTAAATTTCTCTACGTTCAAAATGATTTAGACTTTAGTAAGCCACAAATTGAGGTCAGTATTAATCGAGATAAAGCCGCATTAATGAATGTTGATACTCAGCAAATTGGCTTAGTGTTATCTCGCTATTTAAGTGAAGGTTTCGTCAACTACTTTGCATTGAACGAGCGTAGCTATCAGGTCATTACTCAAGTGCCTCAAGATGATCGCCGAATTGCAAAAGACTTAACGCAGTACTACGTCAAATCAGCAAATGAACAGATGGTGCCATTAGCGTCATTAGTCACCATTACCAAGAGTGTTCAACCATCAGCGGTTGATCAGTTCCAGCAACTAAACAGCGCGATGATTGAAGCTAAAATGATGCCTGGAGTCAGTATTGGTGAAGCCTATACTGTGATGGCTGAAGCTGCAGAGCAAATATTACCTAAGTCGTATAGCACTGATGCTTCTGGGCAGCTGCGTCAGTTCTTAGATGAAGGTTCATCACTAATAGCGACATTCTTCTTAGCTATTATTATTATTTACTTAGTATTAGCTGCGCAGTTTGAAAGTTTTCGTGACCCACTTGTCGTATTGACCAGTGTGCCACTGTCTATTTTTGGTGCCATGATCCCACTGTACTTTGGCGTCGATACATTAAATATCTATACCGAGGTCGGTCTGGTTACCTTAATCGGCTTGATCAGTAAACACGGGATCTTGATTGTTGAGTTTGCTAACCAGCTACAAGCGGAAAATGGATACAGCAGACGCGAAGCTGCAGTAAAAGCCGCTGCAGTGCGACTAAGACCAGTATTGATGACCACTGCGGCCATGGTCATTGGTGTAGTACCTTTGTTAGTTGCTGTTGGCGCTGGCGCAGAAAGTCGTTTTGCCATTGGTTTGGTGATCACCGTCGGTATGTCAATTGGTACCTTGTTTACATTGTTTGTATTGCCAACGGTTTATACCTTCTTGGCACAAGACCATAGACAAGACATTGAAGTGACAGACCAAAGTAACCCTGCGAAAACAGACGCTACAGCGTAGATAAAGTCTTAGGAAGATGATCTCAGTGCGACCTTAATAAGTAAGGTCAAACCAATAAAGCCTAGAGCCTTGCTCTAGGCTTTTTGCTATTCAAACAATGGTTGCATTAAACAATGAGTTGAAGCTTAGTAATTCGATAAGTCAGCCCATAAATACACAAGCTAAGTAAGCAGTAAATGCTATCTGATCTAGAAATTGATTTTGACCTATAAACCCGAACTGACTATGGAATCGGCCTAATAAGAATAACAATATAGAGAGGATGTCACTTCTCTACAGAAGTGACTAACACAGCCATGCCATCATTATCATTCAAACCCGCGTTACTGGCTGTTTTACTGCTATTTGGACTACTACAATTTGGGCTGATGCCATCGGTACAAGCGGCAGGATCTTTTTATGCAACTCAAGCCTTACAATCTCAATCCCCACAAGCATTCCCCCTGCAACCTGAAGCTCAAACATGTGTATTAGTCAGCGGGCAAAAACCGTGGATATCGCCTATAGAATGCCCGCCAGCGGACCCGATGGCTGGCACCAATAATTACTGTAGTGGGTAAAACATCACGGCATGCCGGCCTAAGTACTAAAACCTAAAGAACTAACACCTAAAGAACTAAGTTCTGATTTGGCCATTCCCCTCAACCAGATATTTTTCTGCGGTTAAAGACTCTAATCCCATGGGGCCATAAGCATGTAATTTTGTGGTTGCGATACCAATTTCAGCACCTAAACCAAGTTCACTGCCATCTGAAAAACGTGAAGAGGTATTTATCATCACCACAGAAGCGTCAACACATTGTTGAAACTTCAGTGCTCGTTGTCTGTTCTCAGTACAAATCACTTCTGTATGATGACTGCCAAAGCGATGAATATGCTCTAACGCTCCTTCCATTTCATCAACCACTTTTATGGCAATTTCTAAGCTTAAATATTCCTGGCCAAAATCTGCATCATTAAGTAAATTTGCCGACTCAAAAAATGTAAGACTTTGCTGACACGCATTGATGCGGACATCATGTAACTTAAGCGCTTTGGCAACTAAGGGCATAAAATCATTAAGGATGGCTTTATGCACAATCAGCCCCTCTAATGCATTACACACTCCTGTTCGCTGGGTTTTACCATTAAGTAATAAATCTAATGCTTTTTTAAAATCCGCTTCTTTATCAACGTATAAATGACAAACACCTTTAAAGTGTTGAATCACTGGGATTTTACTATTGTCAGTAACAAAATTAATCAGTCCTTCACCGCCACGAGGAATAATCACATTGATGTATTCTCTTTGCTGCATTAAATCCATCAGTAAGGCTCTATCAGCATTCGGAATAACAGTAATCAAGGCTTCTGGTAAATTGAATTTAGCTAATACTTTATGTAATACAGCAGCAATGGCTTTACTGGATCCTAGGGCTTCTTTACCGCCACGTAAAATGACTGCATTGCCTGATTTAAAACATAATGCCCCCGCATCAGCGGTGACATTGGGGCGCGCCTCATAAATCATGCACACCACGCCCAAAGGTATTCTCATTTTGCTAATTTTAATGCCGTTTGGTCGAGTGCCCATGTCGCGAATTTGACCCACGGGATCAGGTAAATGGGCAATGGTTTCAATGCCTTCGGCCATGGCTTCAATTCGCTCAGCATTGAGGGTCAGTCTGTCGATCATCGAATCGGCTAACTGGTGCTCTTTTGCCTGTAATAAATCTGCTTTATTCGCTTCGATAATGGCTGCTTGATTGTTTCTAATCTCATCAGCCATCTGTTGTAAAATAGTATTTTTCGTTGCTTCAGTCAGTTGCAATAATGCCCGTGCGGCGCGATTTGCATTGGCTGATAATGTTGAGATTAAACTCATGCTCTCTCCAAAACGGCTAAATTTATTTGTGAAATGATTGAATTGTTTTGTGGCTGACTACTTGAAGTTATACTGCTATCAGCTTGCTGCATGAGATAGTTAAGCAAACAACTGCTGTAATTGGATGTCGCTTTCGCCACTTGTGAACCGTCATAGGTGCGGAGCAAAATGGTATCCCCCACTGCAAACTCCCCTTTTACCGAAAGAATGCTGGCACTGGTGATAACATCATCATGCTGGCTTAGCGCCGCATGTTGATCTTCAATAACCACCTCACCTCGTTCGCGCACAGTGTGGGTCATCCAATGTTGCTCTGGTGACATAGGGGTTTTACAAGACACAAAATGCGAACCTGGGTTTTCGTCTTGCAACAAGGCGCTAAAGGCTTGATGATTGAAGCCATTAACAATGTAAGTATCAATGCCATGGGCAACTGCTTTTTCAGCCGCTTCTATTTTGGTTTTCATACCGCCAGTGCCCATTGAGCTGGTTGCGCCGCCCGCCATTTGATAAATTGACTCATCAATCACATCAATGGTTTTAATTAACTTAGCATCAGCATGTTGCTGGGGATTTTTATCAAACAACCCATCAACGTCGGTACAAAGGATTAAGCCATCAGCCCCCGTCGATGCCGCAACCATAGCAGCGAGATTATCGTTATCACCGACTTTTAACTCTTCAGAAGTCACCGTATCGTTTTCATTTACGATAGGTAATACCCCATGATCCAATAAGGATTCGATGGTTTCTTTAATGCTGGCATAGCGCTCTTTATTACATAAGTCTGCATTGGTAAGAAGAATTTGCGCGGTGGGGAAATCAAATAACTTATCCCATACTGCCATCATATTGGTTTGTCCGGCTGCAGCCATTGCCTTTTTTAGGGCGATTGACGGTGATTTAATATCAATCCATTGACGACCAGCAGCAACTGAACCTGAAGAAACCAAAATAACTTGCTTACCCTGCTTACGACAACGAAGTATAAATTGCGCAATACTCAGCAGGTGATGCGAACTACAACCATTGTTTTCAGGGGCAATTAAC
>NZ_PJBM01000213.1:0-7434 GCF_002836075.1 Shewanella sp. GutDb-MelDb
CCGTAAGCCCTCGAGACAGCCCAACCGTGCCTAATGCAGAGACGGCTTCAAAAACAATATCTAACATCGGGGCTTCTTCCGTCAGCAACAATGCAAAAATGGCTAACCATGTCACAACGATTGATATCATAGTTAATGCAAATGCCTTGCTGATCGTTTCCTTAGCTAGCTCGCGCTTAAAGATATAAGTTTGCTCATCGCGTTTTAAAAAGCTGTAAGTCGACAGTATCAACACCATGAACGTCACCACTTTTATACCACTTGCAGTGCTCAAGGACCCCCCACCAATAAACATCAATATTAAGATAATCGAAGATGTCGCATCTTTAAGCTGGTCAATTGCAAGAGTATTAAACCCAGCAGTCCTTGGCGTTACGGCTTGAAACCAAGAAGCGAGCCATTTCCCTGTTTCACTCAAAGGCCCCAAAGTATTAGGGTTATCATACTCAATCAAATAAATGGAAATCAGAGCAACTGCATTAATGACAATCGTGCCAATAATCATCATGCGGCTATATACGGTTAATTTAGACCATTGACGATGACGTTTTAAGTCCATCCACACCGAAAAGCCCAGACCACCGATAATAAAAAGCCCTGTAATGGTTAGATTAACAACTGGATCACTAACATAGGACATTAGACTATCTGCGCTCAGTGCAAATCCTGCATTATTAAAAGCACTAATCGTATAGAAGAAGGCGTGAAACAAGCTAGTTTGCCACCCTAATTCGGAGCGCCAATAAGCCGCCAATATGATCATACCGATCAATTCTACTATCAATGTAAATATCAATACCGATTTAGCTGTAGCAACCAATGTTGATGAGTCCGTTTGATTAAAAGCTTCTTGCGCTACAGTTCGTTCCATAAAGCCAACTTTGCCACCCAATGCGATTAAAGTAACAATGGCAAATGTCATTAGTCCCAAGCCACCACATTGAATCAATATGGCTATGATTGTTTGGCCAAACTGTGTGAATTGTGTCCCTGTATCAATCACGACTAAACCTGTTACCGTAATGGCTGATGTCGCCGTAAACACGCTTTGAACCCAACTTATTGAATCATGAGTTGCGATAGGAAGTTTGAGCAATAATGTTCCAAGTACGATCAACAGTAAAAAACTACCGCACAGAATCACTGGAGGAGCGGCATATAATTTCTTACCTGCGTTAGGTTTACGTTCAATCAGTGAAACTGAAGGGTGCCATAAAACCATATTACATCATCCTTGGAGCTAGGTATTTCAGTTCTGATTGAGTAGCACAAAGCAAAATTATATCGTTAGCTTTAAGCACAAAACTCTCTTTAAGCTCACTGAATACTTCTTTATCGCGCTTCACCAGTATCGTTTTTATACGGCTATTAGCCTCTCCTAAAACCTTGAAAATGGGAGAATCGTGTAACCTTGGCTTGACTTTAATTTCAACAACATAAACACCGTGCCCTATAGGTATATAGTTATTTACCATCGGATAATTGAGCGCTTGCGCCACTCTTATCCCCATTTCTTCTTCGGGGTGGATAATACGCTGTACACCAAGTTTAGATACAATAGTGTGGTGAGCTTTTGTGCTAGCCTTAACCCATATCTCTTTTACCCCTAAGTTTTTTAAGGCTAATGTAGTCAATAAGCTAGATTGCATGTCTTCTCCAATCGCAACTAACACAGCTTCACTATTGGCCAAACCTAACTCTCTAAGCGCACCTTCATCTGTCGAGTCACAAATGATTGCTTGGGTCAGATCTTCCACATATTTATCTACGAGCTTGGAGTCTCTATCTACACCGGTCACTGTATGTCCAAAGTGGATTAATTCTAAACTAGCAGACACGCCGAAACGCCCCAATCCAATTACAGTAAAATGAGCCATGGTTTTACCTTTCTTATTGTTCAAATGCGGAATTTATATCGCCAGAACGGCTCCACAATCTAAGTAACCTATCATCATAGGGTGCTTTAAAATCAGCGTACTTTAAGAGCTAATAATCACACCTTCGCCCCCATAAACACCAATCGATACCCCACTCCCGCTTCTGTCTTTATTACTTGCTGTTCATCAGCGCCGTCATTGAGTTTTTTGCGTAAATGGCTTACCAAGACTCGTAAATAGTGCGTGTCCTCAGTATGAGTATTGCCCCAGATCTGTTGCAGTAAGTCCGACTGTTTAACCAATCTCCCTGGGTGTTTCATTAACATCCCCATAAAGGCGAATTCTTTCCTCGTTAGCTCTATTTCTAACGCCGATAACCAAACTTGATTCGTACTTTTTTTCATCTTCAACGCACCAAAACATTGCATGTCATCCAAGTTAGTATCACTAATTAGATCTCGCACTAGCACTTTAATCCTTACGATAAGTTCACGAACTCCAAAAGGTTTACTCAAATAATCATTCGCGCCAGCTTCAAGTAAGCGAATTTTTTCATCCTCTTGATCTCGGGCAGTCAAAATCAATACTGGTGTTTTGCTCGTTTGGCGAATGATTGATAGCAGGTTTATACCATCGCCATCAGGTAAACCAAGGTCGAGTACAACTAAATGGGGGGCGTAACTTTTAAACATCTCTACTCCCTCAGCAACGCTATCAGCACCTATATATTCAAAACCCTCTGCTGCCAAAGATATACGGATAAAGGTATGAATTTGTGGCTCGTCATCGACGACTAAAACTTTATAGCTCATATTGTATCCTTAGCTTCCTAAAGGTAGACAAATTCGTATCAGACAGCCTTTTTTGACCTCAATACACTCAATGAATCCTTCATGAGCAGTGATCACTCCTTTTGCTACTGCAAGGCCGAGCCCTGAACCAGAATCAGCATTCTTAGTTTTATCCCCAGAATAAAATAGCTTAAACATTAGCTCTGATTCTCCAGCATTAGGTGACTGGCCGTCATTATGTATATCAACGACAACAAAGCCCGTTTCCTGACGAACTACCACTTCTACAAAAGATCCCTTTGGAGAGTAGCGAAGTGCGTTATCTAGGACATTAAAGAAAGCTTGTTCAATTAAGGATCGGCTTACAGATACAGAGTCGATAGCGCCCTCTACAGTAACGACTATCAGCTCTGATGAAATATCAAAGCGATCGATAACATTGTTCAAGATATTGATGAGAGATTCTTGGCTTTTTCTAACCACCATTGCTCCGTGCTGTAATTTAGTCGCTTGTAATAGATTTTCTATATACTGGTGTAGCCGATGGCTCTCTATCGTCGCACTATCAAGTAGTTGATACTTTTCTTTATCACTGAGTAGAAATAGGTATTCTTTTAGGGTAGTTAAATTACCGATAATACCCGCTAAAGGTGTTCTCAAATCATGAGATACCGAAAGTAATATTTGATTGCGAAGTTGAGCCTGTTTTAGCTCGTCTTGCTGACGACGGTAACGTTCTGCCAATTGGCTCGTTGTAAACGCAACAACAAGGAACACCACGAGATTGATAGAATCATCAAGATGAAACATCTGAAGTGAATGACGAGGGGTTGTAAAGAAAAAATTAAAACTTAATGCTTCTAGAATAGCGACGATATAAGCCATTCTAGAATTGCACTGAAAAGCAATAATCACTATTGAAAGTTGAAGTATCAATAAAACTGCAATGGTAGAGCCTAGCCATAGATCTACACCCTGCGATACAACAATCGCGGCTGCGAATATAAAAAATGAAAACAAATAGCGATTCTGAAACCAATACATTGTCATATAGAGAATACTAAAGTGGTTGCCTTAGGTATTACTCTAGCAAATGCTATTCATCTCTTCGCGTAAAAAAAACGTAAAACTAGCAAAGTAGTAGCCTTTTTAGCACGTACAATTCTAGCTTTTCACTGTTTGGCATGTACATTATTCAATTGCCGTGAAGTTTAAATGTCATTGATGTTGGGTAAGTATATCCCGTCCCAAAGTGTATCTACACATATGACAATCCCAATGAATTAGTTACTCAATTTCACAGTTAACCGAGGAAAGATAGAATCAAATAAAACGAATAAGCCACCCATGCTAGTTGGCAAGCTTTTGCGGGGATATCGATACTTTGGAATATTCGACTTTAATGTTTCAGGAGGAAAGGCGAAAGTAGAATGAACTCTTTAAGCAAGAGCCATGGAAACCTTGATAAAAGTAGGTTATTGTCGGTAAAACAAAGGAATGCTAGCTGTCAATGAACAGCAAGAGTCAAGGACGAAGCATTAGCCAAAGGGTCACTAAACAAGGTTCTTATCATTAAGTACCGACTCGAAGCGCTAAAGCCTTCCATTTAAATCTCACTAAAGCATTTCAAACTAAAAATAGGATAGCGGGTCTGAATTTTTTGAAATTTGAAAAGTTTGCTCTGCCCTCACTTATCCATGACCTCACTGATTAAAAATTAATAAAGTAAATAATATAATGAAAAAAACTACATTAATTAATTTTATACAAAAGTTATCTTCTTTACAGCGCGTCGTTATTCAAGCTCATGATTTCCCAGACCATGATGCGATTGCATCGGCCTATGCAATGTCATACCTACTTAAGGAACTGGGGATAGATTCACTCATTGTATATAATGGCGAAATTGATCGGATCTCTTTATCCAATATGATTGAGTGGCTAGATATACCAGTAACGCATTGCAGCAAAGCTCAGTTGACTCCTATGGATAAAATCATAACTATCGATGGTTGTATTGGGGAGAGAAATGTCACCGATATGCCAGGGGAAGAGATTGCCGTTATTGATCATCATGTTGTGACGCCGCCAAAAAACTTATGGTTTTGTGATGTTAGGGAAAACTATGGGGCAACTGCATCGATAATATTTGAATATTTTCAAGATTTAAATATCAATATCCCTAGAAAAGTCGCTACTGCGCTGCTCGTTGGTCTTAAGATTGATACCGCACATTTAACCCGTGGTGTTTGTTCTGCCGATCTAAAAGCTTTTATTGTGTTTAATCAATGTGCAGATCTAGCATTAGTTAATAAAATTTGCCGAAATGAAATTACTTATACAGAGCTAAAATTGTTTGAGCATGTTTGCCAGTCTGTTGAACAGAATAAAGGGGTGGGTTTAGCAACTGTCTCTATAGACTGCCCTAAAAATATGTTGGGAATTCTTGGAGACTTTCTACTGACTGTCAACGAGCTTGATGTCGTTGTCGTGGCACAGTCTAATAATCAGGGGATACAATTATCGTTACGCTCTGAATGTGAACATGTCGATGTTGCTAAAATTATGAGAGAACAATTGAACTTCAAAAATATAGGCTTTGGGGGAGGACATCCACACATGGCTGGAGGCATTGTTTTTAAAGATTTTTTTGATAAATTTGTCGATAACGAAAACGTTCATTTATCTCCCATCATCGATTCAATTTTAGCATTGAGAAGTTTGAATTTAAGTACAACCCAATAGTAAGTAGCATCAAAGTTCAGTCAAAATTTGTAGCAATATCCTTTAACTTTATTTGCTTTGTAAAGGGAGCTTGCACATGCTTAGAACACTAAATAATGAGTCCTATTTAAGCGTCACTAAGATTTAAAACTCATTGAATATATTCGTCAAGCCCCCCACAAAGGCATGGCTCTTGTAAGTGTAATGCCTAGGCTCTGTGGGAGTGTTCATATACGTCTTTGTTGCTCATCTGTATAAATAAAGCCAGTTAACCACTCTCAAGTAAACGAATAAAAGCTCTTTGCTAATCTTTAGCAAGGAGCCTTTATTCACTAGTTAAGCTGGTTGATTCCGATATCATGTAACATACTGATAAAAAATAAAAATCATTACTGCTCCATGCTAAAACTTGGTCAATCCAGAGTATTTAACACCCGATAGTTCTGCCATCTCTTTATTCCAAGTGGCAAGGTCGTGTTGGTTGAATTTGTTTAAATCATCATGACCACACGCTCTCGACATCACTTGCATCAGCTCAACTGAAGCTTCAAAGAAATTCTGCAACTGCTTTGATGCTTTAGTCACATTAAGCCTTTGCCTCAGATCCGCTTTTTGAGTAGCAATTCCTGCTGGGCAGTTATTGGTATGACACATCCTAGCAGCGACACAACCAATCGACTGCATCGCACTATTTGATATCGCGACGCCATCGGCTCCCAACGCCATTGCCTTAACAAAATCCATAGGAACACGAAGTCCGCCTGTGACTATCAAGGTGACTTTTCCACTAACACCTTGCTTATCAAGGTAAGCTCTTGCGCGTGCTAACGCGGGAATGGTTGGCACACTAATATGATCTCTAAACATCTCTGGCGCCGCGCCAGTGCCACCACCACGGCCATCGAGGATGATATAATCAGCGCTAGCATCTAATGCGAATTGAATATCATCTTCAATATGGTTGGCGCTGAGTTTAAAGCCGATGGGAATGCCTCCCGTTACCTCGCGAACCCTATCAGCAAATCGCTTAAAATCGTTAGCGCTATGAAGATCTTTAAAGGTCGGCGGAGAAACTGCAGCGGTTCCCGCTTCGATGCCACGAACCTCGGCAATTTTACCAATATTTTTGTTGCCCGGTAGATGACCGCCCGTCCCTGTTTTGGCGCCTTGCCCTCCTTTAAAATGAAACGCTTGTACCCCTTTTAACTTGGACTCATCATAACCAAAACCGGCGCTGGCAAATTCGTAGAAATAGCGCGAGTTTGCTGCCTGCTCTTCCGGCAGCATCCCTCCTTCACCTGAACATATCCCCGTTCCAGCTAACTCGGCTCCAGTGGCCAGTGCAATCTTGGCCTCTTCAGACAAAGCGCCAAAGCTCATATCTGATACAAGCAGTGGAATATTCAATTTAAGGGGTTTTCTTGCGAGTGGGCCAATCACCAACTCGGTGCTGACAGATACATCTTCCTGTAAAGGTTGTTTTGCCATCTGTGCCACCATGACTTGCAAGTCGTCCCAGTGCGGTAGCAGATACCTTGGTACTCCCATTGATGTCATTGGCCCGTGGTGTCCCATCTTAGACAGCCCTTCACGTGCGAGCTGATGGATAAACTCGACCGTCGGTTCCTCTTTGGTTGCCGTAGCGACAGGCTCCTCGCCTGCGATGGTGATCTGCAGCCCAGGGCCTTCGTGTCCCACTTGCCCATTAGAGAACTGCTTATGAGAACCGTCACAAAAGGGCAAGTTTGCACTATGTTTACAGCAGCAAAGATAGGCATCGCCGCGATCTTGAGCTATAAAACTCTTAGGTTTGAAGTCCGTTCCGGCATGAGACCCATCACAAAAGGGTTGGTTTTTGGACCGACCACAGGTACAAAAATAATATTCCTTATCTTTGATCAGTTCGACTTTGATTGGTTTGTTGTCTGCAACAATAGGTTTACTCATGTTCCATCCTTCTAATGATAGTATCCACTTTTCATGGCTTATCTATAAGGTTAGAAGAAGGATAACCTCTTTGGTATTTCTAAAAAAAGTATTTC
>NZ_PJBM01000214.1:0-7288 GCF_002836075.1 Shewanella sp. GutDb-MelDb
AAAACTTAAGATCTACGGATATATAATTAAATTACAAACAGATAGTATAATTTTACATGTAAAAACACTTAGGGAACAACAATATGTACATGATAGTTAAGCACACCCACCTGACAATAATAGCGATTACGTTTATATTTTTCATCATTAACTTTGTGTTAACTATGAAAGGGTCTGACAAGGTCAATAATAAACTGCTTAAGATTGGACCACACGTTTTATATACTCTATTTACCTGTACCTTTATTTATCTGGTTGTAGTTAACCCACTTAATTTGTACCCCTTCGTGAATGGCTGGGCATCATCTAAATTAGGTGGTTTCGTACTCTATGTACTCTCTATTACTTTTGCGCTTAAGTGGGCAAAGTCAACATCATGGCGTATTGTCGGCTTCATAAGTGCAACGTTTTGGTTAGTAATGAGTGCACGACTTGGTTTTGCCGACCATCTTAAATTAAAAGGTATTGATCAAGATACTAATGCATATTTTGAGTTAGGACATTCTATGTTAACAGCAACTTGTTAGCCTCTTTCGATTGAAGTGGTTAATTTATTTTGACTACTATTTAGAAGACATGGGAAGACTATATCCAACTTTTTCCATTAGATATTATTCCGCCAATTACCGTAGTTAGTAACTTGTTTGGGGCAAAAAGGAGTTAGTCCCCTAGCCCATTCTTGGACAAAAACGTGTTAGCTTTCGCCGGTACTGACCTTTACTGCATTGAGCGTATAGGCCCAACGCCATCCCAGCTTTTGCAATGGCACAAACCCGTGCTTCTGTAGGCTAATGGAAACCGCATCTGCATATTCAAAATCAGGATCAGGATGATGCTCCGTAATTGAAAGCACACCATTAGCCTTTAACACTCTAGACGCTTCCGACAAAAACGACGCCCGATCTTCGATTTCACCAAACGCCGTAACCAAAAAGATCGCATCGAAACTTTCATTCTCAAAGGGAAGTATCTTTGCGTCGGCCTGCTTGATGGTGAAATTAGAGATACCCGCTGCCTTGAGCTTGCTTGCACTTTTTTCAAGCATTTCGGGCTGTATATCGAGTAGAGTAAGAGCACCATCTGGTACACGTTTGGCAACTTGCACACTGTAATAGCCCGAACCCGGACCAATTTCCAGAACACTAGCATCTGGTCTAACGGGTAAACGCCCAGCCACGGTTTTGGCTGACATTATCAGGCCGCGCCCCGGCAAATCAAGAAACCACGTCATTTGATATGGATAGACACCTCGACCGAATGCCCTGGACCAGATGCCAATTTGTTTTGAAATTTTCATTAGGCTCTCGTGAAAGCTAACGCCTGCATAAAACGTTTACTACGACACAGACTCAGCTGAATTTTACTAACAGACTAATAAGCCATCCATTTTAATAGTTAGCTAAAACAACAGGACAATGGAACTGTTCATATCAACAGTTCCATTGTCCTTATACCGGATTCGGTTGCAATGTAAGGCAATTTTATTACATTGGTTAAACTAAGCTGACTTAAAGTCATTAAATAGCCATTTTTAAGCGTAATGCGTCCCCATGCAACACGGAAGTCATGAGTATATAACGTTGAAGCTGACTGCTTAGTCAGGCCAATACTGGCAAGTACCTGAATTAGCCACTCGTTGTTTATCCATATGCCCACTGTATCGCGTTAGCTCTTCTAGTGTGCCAACTGGGCCTTTAAATAAATATTTAAACTCATTAGTGACTTTAAGCCAATTTGCTAATGGGATATTAAGCCGATTCAATATGTTACTCGTGCCTGCTTTAATCGCCCCTCGCTTGTTATCTCTAATCACTCGGCCTGTATCATCAACCAGTTCAAGGTAGTCTTGTAGCTCAAACATCAGCCCTTTTGGCATAGGCTGACGCTCATTACCAAGAAAAGGTAACAGTTCAATGGGCTGTTCACCTTTGATTACCGCTTTAATTCGACGTTGAATGCTCGTAAAGTCTGATTGTTCAGGTGTCGTCGCCATCTTAGCTCGGATAGGATTTAAGTCGACATAAGCCATACAGGCAAGTACCGCCGCTTCATCTAGCAAGGCTTGCGACTTAAAACGTCCCTCCCAGAAACGCCCTGTACACTTGTCTTCTTTATTCGCTTGCCTTGCGATGGGTTCGTTCAATGACCTCATAAACCAGCTGATATCCATGAGTCTTCTGCGATATTCAACAATGGTGTCGTTCAACGTTTCCAGCTCATAGGCTTCGATTGAACCACCGTTAGCAAATTTCTGTGTTAACAGCGTGCCTTTAAACAATTGATGCCATTGATTAACCACATCAATACTTGACCACGATTGTGCAGTTTCTAAATCAATTCTAAGCACGATATGCAAGTGATTCGACATGACAGCGTAAGCGGCAATATCAATAGCAAAGACTGAAGTCAGCATTAGAAGTCTATCTTCAACCCACTCACGCCGATGCTCAAAAGACTGACCAGAGTAATCGTCAATGCCACATAAAAACGCCCTCCTCACCGTGCGACTGACACAATGATAAAAGGGTGTATCTTCCAAGCTAACTTGTGTTGAACGGGGTCTAGGCATCCTTGCCTCCTCAAACATCCAGAATTGAATAAATTAAGTATAGGCAAGGCTCAAAAACTTAGCCCACTATGATGGGTGGCCTATTAGTTCGTTACCGAACCCTTTATCTGTTAGAGCAATGGAAGAGTATTTAACGCCGAGCCGGAGCTGTTTGTGGATGAAATAAAACCAATATGGCACGACCTACATCACACCGATTCAATAAACTTGACCCATCCCTCAGAGCGCTGATGATCTCTATAACTCTTGGCTCTGAAACAGCAGGTTTCATTCTAAGGGTATCAAGTGTAACGGTGTTAGCCTGCGCGCAACATCATATAGATTAATGTAACAAATGGATTTCATGAAAAATAAAATTGCAACCTTTACCATAGGCGCTAGCTTAGTCGCACCACACGCCATGGCGGCCGAAGAGATCAGCAAAGTTGAGCGTATTCAGGTGATCGGCTCACGCATCTCATTGCGTACTGCGACTGACAGCGCAGTGCCTGTAGATATCATCACGGCGGAGCAACTTGAATCAACGGGCATGTCAGAAACGGCAAAGGCACTGCAATTTGCCGCACCGAGTTATAACTTTCCATTTTCATCTATCACGGACGGTTCAGATGCGGTACGTCCGGCGAGTCTGAGAGGCATGTCGCCGGATCAGACCTTGGTATTGGTCAATGGTAAACGCCGTCACGGCTCCGCCCTAGTTCACCTAGGTGGTACCACAGGCAAGGGCTCATCGAATGTGGATCTTAACGCGATCCCGATGACAGCGATCAAACGTATCGAAATATTACGAGATGGCGCCGCAGCACTCTATGGCTCAGATGCCATAGCCGGCGTGATTAACGTCGTATTGAAAGACAGTGCCCAGGGAGGTAGCATAATGGCCCAAACCGGCCAGACCTATGAAGGTGATGGCGAGCAGATACGTGTTGGAATTAACCAAGGTATTAGTTTTAGCGAAGATGCATTTGTAAACTTGTCATTCGAGGCGCACCAGAAAAATAGCACCAATCGTGCTGGGTTAGACCCTCGTCAACAATATCCCTTGCTCGAAGATGGCAGTCTGGATCCCCGCGAAGATACCTTAAATCGTCTAAATCATCATGTCGGTGACAGCGATTATAATAACTACGGCCTGTTTATTAATGGTGCACAAATATTCACCGATGACAGCAAATTTTATGCCTTCGGCGGCGTAAGTTCACGCAATTCGACCTCTGGGGCCTTCTATCGCCGCGCCAAAGACTCTCGCAATATCATTGAAACTTACCCTGACGGCTTCTTGCCTCAGATTAGCCCAGAGATTCTCGATTATTCGTTAGTGACAGGATATGAATTTGACTTGGGCCAATGGAGCCTAGATATCTCTGGCGGCTATGGTGGCAACTCCTTTCAGTACCAGGTTGAAAATACCTTGAATGCCTCTCTTGGGACGACCAGCCCGACCTCTTTCGATGCCGGCACTCTGTCGAATTATGAGACAAACCTTAACCTAGATGCCACGACCTATTACGATTTTTTCAATGAATCCGACATACTGGTGGCAATGGGGATCTCTTGGCGTGACAGTCGATATCAAATTGAGGCGGGTCAGGAAGAGTCATATATTAAGGGAGATTATCAAAATAAAGCCGGTGGTAGCCAAGGCTTCGGTGGTTTCAGTAAGGGATCTGAAGTCGATATAAATCGCCAAAACACCGGTGTCTACCTGTCACTCGAAAACCAGTTAAGTGACGATTTTTACTGGGCGATGGCTGTGCGCTATGAGCACTACTCAGACTTTGGTGGCAACACCAGCTGGAAGATCTCTGGTCGTTATGATATCACCGACCAGCTGGCAATCCGAGCCAGCACAGACACAGGTTTCCGCGCTCCTAGCGTCCAGCAGCTTTACTTCACCAACGTATCGACCTTCTTCGATCCAGACCCGATCACCGGCGAGTTTGTGCCAAGAGAATCAGGTACATTTAACAGCCTATCTCCAATCACTACAGGCTTGGGCGTCGAGGCGCTAATGCCTGAAATTTCACACTCATACAGCCTAGGATTGGTCTACACCAGTAGCTATGGGCTGACCGCTAGTCTGGACATGTATCAAATCGACTTAGACGATCGCATCATTCTATCGGGTTCGGTCGATAGCGAGAGCTCTGAGGAAATCGCCGCCATTCTCGCCGATACCAATGCCGATTCGGCGCGTTTCTTCCTCAATGCCATCGATAGTCGCACTCGCGGAGTCGATCTGGTCATCTCCCAACAATTGGATTTAGGCAGCTTGGGTGACTTGGAAACCAACCTATCCTTCTCCTACAACGAGACAGAGGTCCAGGATTTACATCTGCCGAGCATCTTAAGTGGTCAAGAAGAAGAGTTGTTCGATCACCAAGAAGAAGTGAACATGACCGAAGGCACGCCACATAATAAGGGCAATATTGGTTTTACTCACAGATACGATGACTTCACCACTAATCTAAGATTCAGCTATTTTGGCTCTTACACCATTGGCTACTCGCGCACTGATGTTACCTATGGCGATAAATGGACCACAGACATTAGTATGCGATATCAGGCAACAGCCGATCTTGCTTTGAGCGGCGGAGTACAGAACTTATTCGATGTGTATCCCGACAAGCGTCCGGAAGATAATAACTTCAATGGTATATTCGTGTATCCACTCACCAACTCTCCTTTCGGTTTCAACGGTGGTTACTATTACGTAGAGGCTAAGTACACCTATTAATCGATAGGCTCTAATTTTCTTCATCTGCCATCAAAGGTGTAAGGAATTGAGTTTAAATGGCTTTATGTAACAAAATTGCAAGGCTGAGTTATGTCTGTATATGCCAGTGTTTTGTCATAATCGCCAATCAAGATAGTTTGCATTATTAATGCACAGAGTCGATCAGTAAGGGAGTTACTGATCGACCATTTTCTGTATCACCTCAGGCATAGTGATATCTAGCAAGATGAGGTCTGGGCACGATGAATTTAAGATAGCTATGCCACCACTGCGATCACTGACTAATAAGACACCCATTTTAATAATCAGGTAAAACCACAGGATCTTTGAACTGTTCATATCAAAAATCCCGTTGTACTTATACCAGATTCGGCTGCAATTTAAGGGACTTTATTACGTAGGTGAAGCTAAGCTGGCTTAAAGCATTAAATTGCCAATTTAGGCGCTATGCGTTCCCATGAAACACGGAAATTATGAGTGTATGACGTTGAAGCTGGCTGCTTAGTCAGGCCAATACTGGCAAGTACCTGCATTAGCTACTCGTTGTTTATCCATATGCTCACTGTATCGGGTTAACTCTTTAAATTTGTCACTTAAACCCGGGGAAATTCTCGTACCGATATTTACTATATAAAGGTATTACCTCCAGCAAATTCGGGCCTGTTCAACAATCCTTATTCGTTAGATTTTTGTTTTCAACTTTTGAATAGCACTCGTAAGCACTATATCTTTTTCTGACTTTAGGTGTTCAGGCATACGGTTAATGACAATTTTTGGGCTAATACCATAACCTACAAACTCTCTCCCGTCAGGGTATGTATCTCGTTTAGCACAAATTCTTAAAGAGCCTCCTCCCGGTAAATCAAAGAAAATTGGCTGTCCGGTGCTACCATAGGTTTTTTCACCAATAGTAGAAAAGTGTTTTAATTTATCTGCATAGATCAAGAAATCCTCTGCAGCAGAGGCTGTATGTCTCCCAATCAATACATAGGTAGGTACTATGTGATTATTGTCTTTTGCCTTAAGTAGCTCCATAGGCCCAGATTCCCACGCATTATCTTGGGCGTAATCTTTATATTTTTCGCTATAATTCCCCCAAGCTTTATACGCAGCAATATGTTTTCTGGTTTTCCAAATTGATCCTTCTAAATCTTTATTAGTAAAGTGAGACAATATTTCAGCAGCAATACTTGTGTTACCGCCACCATTAAACCTTAGGTCAATAATTAGCCCTTTAGATTGTTTGATTTCTTTGTAAGCACCATTGAAATCTTGTAGAATTTTTTCATCATGAAAGCCGTTTAAAGATATGTAAGCGACTTTATTATCTAACCACATAAACTCAAACAACTCTCCATTAGAGCTAGGCTGCTTCAATGATATTTTATCTGCTTTTTTGTGTCGTGAATTTCGTGTAAGTGTTAAATCTTTTAACTCTCCAGAGGGGGTCTTTATGCTAACATTAACTTTGGTGTTAGGTGTGCCATTTAACATATTTCTTACAGCATTGTTCCACAAAATATGCTCTGTTGAGCTAGCAATATAAGGCATGATATGAGTTTTTAAATGAGTTTCTAAATTCACTCCTTCAACTGAAATAATGGTAGAGCCTAAAGGGATTTTATTTTGAAGTTCCCTTCCTACTTTAGTCACTACTGCCTGATGATTAGCCTCTGTAATATTTAATGCTGGCCAGTCAACAGACTTCGAAGAAAGCCCTTTAGGTAAGTAGATGTTAGTATGTCCATCTTTCAATAAAGCGTTGAATTTCATTAATTCACGATAATATTCGTAAGTTGTTTCAGTCGCTAAAACTTTGGGAATAAATTCTCTATAAGCCTTATCAAAGTTCAATTCAGGTACTTGGTCAAAAAATGCAAAGTTATAACTTGCTTCTTTCCAGAATAACGATAAACCATACAATTTATCTTCTTTTGACAAATTATCTGGTGTATTTAAATTTTCTCTGGCTGAAATAGAAA
>NZ_PJBM01000215.1:0-7271 GCF_002836075.1 Shewanella sp. GutDb-MelDb
CACCGAGTTTGGGCAGCTGTTTCACGGCCCCGTCGGGACGTTGCAAGAGCTCAGCAGCTACTGTGAACACTTAGATAAACGTCGACGGCACTTTTCAAATAGTTGTCAGTATATGCAAGTAGGCTAAGCTAAAGGCCGTAACTTCAAGAGCACTTTCCTCTGTTAATGCACAGGGTTAACAATCCACGCCTTAAAACTCACTAATCTCTGTTAATTCACTTCTTTCCCGGCATCTATTCGCGCCACTTTTGTTGAAAATGGTTCAAGTACTTCTTTGATATACGTCAATCGTTGATATTGGTTTTTAAACTGGTTATGTTATTGATTAATAATGGCTGGCAATAATTATTTATGGCCCCAGTAGTGATGAGCGAGAGATGTATTCAGTCAGTATTAAAGAGTTAGAAGCGTTAAGTCTGAGATCAGGGCTCAAAATTCTTGATAAAGCTTTAGCCGTAGTTGATAAATTAGGCCGAAAAGAAGTACGCTGGCACACTGTAGTGTTAAGCAAATTCGACAACCAACGACCGATTTCTCTTGGCGATGATTTACTTAGTGGTGAACCAATATGACTCAAGCTGCAACAGATGATGTAGCTGCACAGTTGCAAGTAGATTTTATTGCCTATCTGCAACGGTTACTTGTAGAAGGAGACTTTGCCGCCACATACAAGTTTGCGTTGTTACATGCACTTGCTGATATTTGTATTGAGCGACCGTTACAAGGTGAGTTTTCCGCTAATCAGCAACAGGTTCAATTAGACGGTGTTATAGCCATCGATGAGTTAGTTGAGAAATTCATTGACCTTTATTGGCAACATTCATTGCCCTACAGCGGTAAAAACAACAACCAGTTTATTCTTTTACAAAATGCAGGTTTGCAGTCAGCATTGATTAACAGCTTGGCTGATTTTCGCAATCGAGGTGTAACAAGTCTTGCTGAATTAAAAAAACATGAAGATTGGTGCAAGCTCATGAGTAAAACGCGCAGGACGTTTAAAGACGGCCCTCTTTGGCGGTTACAGCTTCTGGCTGGTAAAGAAGTTTGCTTCTATTATCCGCACCAAAAATCTAGAGATTACATTGAGTTAAACCCTGGAGTTGCGTTTTGTTTTCGGCGTTTCTACGATTTGGTAATCTCGCTTTCAAGAACCCATTGGACACAAAAGGTGAGTAACTTTCCTACTAATATTCAGTTGTTTGGCGGGCAAAGTGATGTGTCAAATTTTTTGTTTGGTAAAGAACGTAATGCGCTGATTAAAGTTAGGCCCGTATTGCATCAGATCCAGCAAGGTAATTGCTTTTACTGCAAAAAACCGTTAAAGGAAGCTGGTGAGGTTGATCACTTCATTCCTTGGGCGCGTTATCCAAACGATCTTGGGCATAATTTTGTCTTAGCGCATCGGGTCTGCAACAACGCTAAGCGTGACCATTTAGCGGCACAACAGCATAAAGATCGTTGGTTTGAACAAAATATTATCTGCAATGATAAAACGATCACTTCAGCGCTAGGGCAGTATTTTATTTGCGAGAGCCAACGTTCAGAGGCTATTGCAGCATGGGCTTATCAATCAGCAATACAAAGTCATTCATTGCTTTGGTTATCAGGGAGAGAATTCGAAGCCATCAGTGATACAAAGGGCGGAATAGACAGTGAGCAAGGGTTACTTGATATGCCACATGAGTAGGACTTGAGTAAATCCATAAATTGTTAGGATTACTGTACTTATTGTCTTACTTCAGTGTGATGTCTTAAATCCAGCATTATCCAAAACACGAATAGTCAGATTCGGTTGCTACGATCTGTTAGAATACCGCGCATAATAATAAGAACTTATGGGATTTATGAAAGAATTTATCATCATTGGCGCTGGTCAGTCTGGGCTGGCAATGGCTTATAACTTATCCCAAACGAATAAAGATTACCTGATTTTAGACGCCAATGAGCACATTGGTGCGCCTTGGTTGAAGCGCTGGGATTCGTTAAAACTGTTCACTCCTACCGAATATAACCATCTCCCGGGCATGTTATTTCCATTTCCTAAAGGCTACTACCCCAATAAATATGAAGTGGCAGATTATCTAAAAAGTTATGTTGAAAAATTCTCGATCCCGATTGAATTTAATCAAAGAATAACTTCAGTAAAAAAAGTGAATGGTATTTTTGAAATAACCAGTGCCACGGGTAGCTACAAGGCTAAACAGGTTGTTATAGCCACTGGTCCCTTCCATACGCCTTTTACGCCCCCTTGCCACGCTGATATCGCTGAGAATGTGGTTCAATTACACAGTGAACACTATAAAAGTCCTGAACAGCTACAAGATGGTGATTGTTTAGTGGTTGGTGCTGGTGACTCTGGGGTGCAAATTTTATCAGAAATTGCCGAGACGGGACGCACAGTGCATTTCTCTGGAACGGATAAAATCACTGCGATCCCACAATCATTTTTAGGTAAAACCTTATGGTGGTGGTTCACTAAAATCGGCTTTTTATCGGTGACACGCTTTAGCAAGATGGGTAAATGGTTGAGCAAAGGTGTGCAGCCAGTGATTGGTACTGACGTGAAGTCACTGCTGGCAAAAGATAATGTTATCCATATGGGCAGAACATTGTCAGCAGACAAAAACAGTATTAAGTTTCAAAAAGGTAGCATCAGTAGTATCAAAAATATTATCTGGGCGACAGGATTCAAACCTAACTTTTTTTGGATTGAAGATATCACTTTTGATGAGACGAACTACCCGAGTAATTATCGAGGAGTGAGCAATGATGTTGAAGGATTATATTTTATTGGGCTTCCTTGGCTGTATACCCGAGGTTCGGCAACATTGGGTGGTGTATGGAAAGATGCACAATACTTGATGACCCATATCCAGAAAAACCAAACTAGCGGTATAGCTGACCCAAGTGCTGAGCTGGTTGAGGTGGGTTAAGAAAAGTGGATGACTGCGACACTGTTATCATCATTTAACTTACACCTAAGCGACCCAATAACTTCCAGCCTTACTTCACGCGCCTTACATCAGGCGCGTTTGATTATTCCTTACCTGCTTATTTCCTTTCATACTTTCAAACGATTCTGATCGTTGGCCTTTGAGCAAGTCTGCTATTAAGTTAAGCATTGCACTCCAAAATTGATAAAGCCTAATGTTGTTGCCTTAACGAACGGATCCCCAGTTACGGTAAGACATTTTTCTATTTAGATGATAAACGTCATGGTGAGGACGATCTGCAAGATGTGGTGTACAACAAAAGTCCCTACAGACTCAGATTGGGTGGATGCGGATAAGATTGGCGTTATGGCAGACTATTATGGTGGTTACCTAACGATGGCCGCTATGGCGTTACAGATGAGTTTAAAGTGGGGATCAATATTTTTGGTGATCAGGTTAAAAGTCCGGTACTACTGCTAGTTGTAGTGCTGAGTATAAGTGATGCTCGATAAACATTAAGAAGGCGGGTCAGTTATACAAAAAGGCCATTTGATTACTCAAATGGCCTTTTCTTTACGCTTTTATCAACACTGATGAGTGCTGATGTTTAGGCTATTTATTTACTAATGCTTCGGCTTGGCTCGACATGTATTCGTCGAAAGTACCGTGGAAGTTGACCAAGTGTTTGTCTTTCACATCGATGATACGAGTTGCAAGTGATGACACAAACTCTCTATCGTGGCTGACGAAAATCAAGGTGCCTTCGAAATCTTTAAGCGCGTTGTTTAGCGCCTCAATGGCTTCCATGTCCATGTGGTTAGTCGGTTCGTCCATGACGAGCACATTGACATCCATCATCATTAACTTACCAAACAACAGACGGTTCTTCTCACCACCTGAGCAGTTACGGGCTTTTTTGTTGGCATCGTCTTCAGTAAAGAGTAGACGACCTAACATGCCACGAACCGAAAGGTCGTTATGCTTTGGTGTACGCCACTGCGACATCCAATCAAATAGAGTGAAGTCGTTATCAAAATCAGCGCTGCTGTCTTGTGGGCAGTAACCGATAGCAGCATTTTCAGACCACTTAATGACACCGGAATTGTGTGTTAGTTGATTAACTAAACAACGAAGTAGGGTTGTTTTACCCACGCCGTTCTCACCAATAACCGCTAACTTAGCGCCAGCTTCAAGAATGAGCTCGCCGCCTTGGAATAGTGTGTTGCCGTCAAAACCGTGGCTTAGTTCTTCAATCACTAGCGCTTGGCGATGCATTTTCTTACTTTCTTCGAAGCGTAATGACGGTGTCATACGACTCGATGATTTAACGTCATCCAGAGAAATCTTATCTAATTTCTTAGCACGAGAGCTGGCTTGCTTTGCTTTAGATGCGTTAGCACCAAAGCGGTTAACGAAGTCTTGCAGCTCTGCCATTTCGGCACTCTTCTTCGCGTTACCCGCGAGCAGTTGCTCTTGGATAAGGCCAGCAGCGTCGAGGAAGTACTCATAGTTACCTGGGTAAACGCGAAGTTCACCGTAATCGATATCAGCCATGTGAGTACAGACAGTGTTTAAGAAATGTCTGTCATGCGAGATGATGATCATGGTGCACTTACGTTTGTTCAGCTCATCGGCTAACCAACTAATGGTATGAATATCCAAGTTGTTGGTAGGCTCATCGAGCAACAAAATATCAGGATTTGAAAACAATGCTTGTGCAAGTAACACACGCAGTTTTTTACCCGGTGCAACTTGGCTCATTAAGCCAAAGTGATACTCTTCTTCAATACCCGCTTCAAGTAAGATTTCGCCAGCGCGACTTTCTGCACTGTAACCGTCCATTTCAGCAAACTCGCTTTCAAGCTCGCCGACTTTCATGCCATCAGCTTCGGTCATGTCAGGCAAAGAGTAGATACGTTCACGCTCTTGCTTTACTTCCCACAGTTTTGGATCGCCTTGAATTACAGCATCGATAACGCTGTATTGCTCAAAAGCGAACTGATCTTGGCTTAGGGTACCGACTTTTTGGCCTGGTGTGATTGACACGTTGCCAGATGTCGGTGCAAGTTCCCCACTGAGGATCTTCATAAAGGTTGACTTACCACAGCCGTTTGCACCGATTAAACCGTAACGGTTGCCGTTGCCAAATTTTGCGGAAATGTTTTCAAACAATGGCTCTGGGCCGAACTGCATGGTGATGTTTGCGGTAGAGATCAATGGAATATCCTGAAAGGTTAAGTATTCAAAGCTAAGCAGATAACCGCCACCCTAAAATAAGGCGAGCGTTTGCATAGGTAAAACAGGCGCGGATTATACAGAAATAGGTGCTCATATGTCGAGCAAGCAATTAATTAAAACGGTTTATTTGTCCTGTTTTGCGTGCTTTTATCAAAAAATGGATGGCTTAGCGGATTTGAACGGGTGATATCGGTATTTTCTTGTTATTATTAACGGAATATTTTGGCCATTACAAAAATGGCCTCGTTAGTTATCTAACGATTTTGTACATTATCAGCGATTTTTTGGACACCCCATGATTGAACATCAACAGAACAACCCATTGCACGGCCTAAAACTTGAAACTATGGTGACAGAGCTTGTCGAATTTTACGATTGGAAAATCCTCTATGCGGCCATTCGCTTAGAGTGTTTTAACTCTAATCCTAGTATGCCTGCTTGTAATAAGTTCCTTAAGAAGACTGAATGGGCGAGGGAGCGTGTTGAGGCCTTTTATCTTTATCGCTTCAAACGTATGCCTAAAGGCAGCGAATCGCAATTTGATCTTAAGCCGCGTGAGCGTGGGTTTGCAGATGGTATTGTGCCACGTAAGCCGCAAGAGTTAACCATTGAGTTGATTGAAGAGATGCGCGTTAAAGCTACGGCTGATTACGAAGCGATGAAACAGAACAAGGGCAGTCGCCCAAGTTACGGTAAAGATAAACCTAAAGCGCAAGATTCTTACGCGCAGAACAGCCGTAAAGACAGTAATCGACCTGCACCGTCACAAGATCCGACTAACCCTTGGGGTAAGTAATCTTTTAGGTCTGTTATTTTAGGACGGGTTCGTACAGAACACGTACTTGAACTGAACAACATCTAGTTTATCGTCTCAATGGTAAACTAGGTGTTGGCTTTAGGCTAAACGCTTATAATATTCATACTTTTCAAACCGAGTATCCTTAAACGGGTATTGCGGCGCCGACAATGTCGTATATTTTCCTTCACTCTTCATACCCCAGTTTAATCGCAGTATCTCCCTAATGTAATATAGCCAGTATTAACTTTAGTCACTTTTCTCGTTATCCAACCTGAGCAAGTTAGCTACTTTTGTCTTTTATGGATTCAATCTATTGCGCTGCTTTATATCTTTCTAAGTCAGTATCTGCACATTCTGTGGCAATTCAAAGTGCAAAGTTAAAAGTCATATAGGCAAGAACCAGTATTATCACCCAGTGCCGATTAATGGCAGCTATTTGCTGAATCCATTAACTCATGCAATACAGAGATCCACCATTTCCATGTGGCCGTATATGTTTTAAGCCAATCATTATTAATGCGTTGATCTCGATAGAGGATATTGAGTCCTATCTTGTATGTAACAGCAGCGTTTAACCCTCTATTTGATATCAGGCACACCGGCGTGTGGTTCTAAGACATTTTTATCTGTGGGGTGCATTGACTCAAAAATGGATCTGGATTTTACATCAAGGCTGCTTGGATCAAAAAATGAGACGCGCAGAACTGGCACTTCTATAGACTGGCTTTATAGCTGTGTTGATCATTATGGCGCTGAAAAAAGGGCTTTGTTTAAGTGTTATTGATTAAGACATCAGACAGAGTAGGTGAGCCGTTACAGGATTTTCGATATTAACACCGTTGTCCGCGGGTCAATGTATTGATGTGTTTTGGCTTTGAGAGCAGGATGAATCTATTTAGAGCTGAGTCCTATCTTGAAAAACACCGGGCTTCTATGGCATTCTTCTATTTTTGTGAATCTCTGTGGGTAGATCCGTGAATGGTATTGTAAATAATTAGGAATCGTTGAGTCTGATTTTTATCTACGAGGCGATTTTAGGCGCTTATCATAGCAACATTTAGCACGGTGTTATTGCTGCCATCAAATTATTGTTTATAGAGCTAAAATTTAGACACAAAAAAACCAGCTTCAGCTGGCCTACTAGTCGATATAAAATTGGTTGCGGAAACTTGATTACTTTTTATAAAAGAGCAGGGCAATAACCTTCGCCAGTCTTTTAATAAAGCGTTGAGTCCGAGTAGCTTTTATACTGCTCCATCCCGTGTCATATCTACGCTAATAATTATTTTAATTCTACTATC
>NZ_PJBM01000216.1:0-7109 GCF_002836075.1 Shewanella sp. GutDb-MelDb
AGACATCACCATCACAGCAGCACCCTTTTCAAGCGCAAGCTTAATGGTTGGCAGCGATGCACGTAGACGCGCATCACTTGTTACCACACCGTCACTTACAGGCACGTTGAGATCTTCACGAATAAGCACACGCTTACCTTGAAGGTCTATGTCTTGCATATTAAGAATCGCCATTTCATGCTTCCTTACGATTTAAGTTAAAGTTAAAAATTAAAGTAAAAACAAAACTGGATGTTGACGACGCGGGACGGAACACCGAGTCAGCAAACAAATATCTTAGCCTAAACGTTTTTTGCAGCACGTACTGCGCTGATCATCTCTAAACTGGTATCGAGCATGCGATTAGCAAAGCCCCATTCGTTATCACACCAAAGTAATAACTTCACCAGATGACCATCGCTAACGCGAGTTTGCGTACCATCGACAATGCTTGAACGTGGGTCATGGTTAAAATCACACGACACTAATGGTTCATTAGTGTAGCCAACAACCCCAGAGTACGAACCTTCGGTAGCCTGTTTAAGTACCTTGTTAACTTGTTCGATATCGACGCGCTTATTGAGCGTAACGGAAAGGTCGATAGCGGTAACATTAATGGTTGGAACACGTACTGAGATGGCTTCAAACTTATTTTTCATGTGAGGCAAGATGCGCTCAATACCACGGGCCAATTTAGTATCGACGGGAATAATCGATTGTCCGGCGGCGCGGGTTCGACGCAGATCATCATGATAAGCATCGATCACTTGTTGATCATTCATCGCTGAGTGGATAGTGGTAATAGCCCCACTTTTTACTTGAAAATGTTTATCGAGTACATCAATCACTGGCACAATACAATTGGTGGTGCAGGAAGCGTTCGATACTATGGTATGTTCAGCTCTTAGCAGATCATGATTCACGCCATAGACAATGGTGGCATCCACATCACTTGATGATGGGTTGCTAATAAGGACTTGTCTCGCACCCGCTTTAATGTGCGCCTCGCAAGCTTGCCTGTCGTTAATCACTCCGGTAGCTTCAAACACAATATCAATGCCCATCTCTTGCCAAGGCAAGTTTTCAGGGTTGGGTTCATGTAACAGCTTAATAGCATCATCACCAATGATCATATGTTGATCATGTAATTTAACTTGGGTGTGAAAACGTCCATGGGTAGTGTCGTACTGGGTTAAGTGCAGCATCGCTTCAGGCTTTGCCAACTCATTAATCGCCACGATTTGAATTCGATCGCGTTTTTCAGACTCGTAGACCGCACGAAGAATTGAACGCCCGATACGGCCGTAACCATTAATAGCGACTCTTATCATTAACTATTTTACCTTTGTTACTGGCTGATTTCTTGATACAACAACGGCCTACCGCAATTGGTAAGCCGTAGTATCATAGAGCATCAATAGACGCAATCGACAAACTAACCTAATGGCTAGTTTGCCTGTGCATCATTAGCTTTATTGCTAAAGCTAAAGCAAATTATAGACCGTTAACGGTTGCTACAACATTCTCTACTGTAAAGCCGAAGTGCTTCAGCAAGTCTCCACCAGGGGCAGACTCACCAAAGGTTGTCATACCAACAATAGCGCCGTTGAAACCAACATACTTATGCCAGAAATCAACGTGAGCGGCTTCAATAGCCACACGCTTAGTCACGCTGCTTGGCAATACTGACTCTTTATAAGCAGCATCTTGCTTGTCGAACTCGTTAGTCGAAGGCATAGAAACAACACGTACTTTCTGACCTTGTTCTGTAAGCGCCGCAGCTGAATCCATTGCTAACTGAACTTCGCTGCCGGTAGCAATAAGGATTAAGTCTGGCGTACCAGCACAATCACTCAGTACATAACCACCTTTAGCCACGTTAGCTAATTGCTCAGCGCTGCGTGCTTGTGCTTTCAGACCTTGGCGACTAAAGATGAGTGATGTTGGAGCATCACGACGCTCAATAGCACTCTTCCAAGAGACAGCTGTTTCTGCTGCATCACATGGACGCCATACCGTCATGTTAGGTGTCATACGCAAGTTAGCAAGTTGCTCAACTGGCTGATGAGTTGGACCATCTTCACCTTGACCGATAGAGTCATGGGTATAAACGAAGATGTTCTGAATGCCCATCAAGGCAGACATACGGACTGCGTTACGTGCATATTCCATAAACATCATGAACGTAGCGCCGTAGTTGATGAAACCACCATGCAGTGATGCACCATTCATAATGCCGCTCATACCGAATTCACGTACACCGTAGTAGATGTAGTTACCGGCTGCATCGTCTTGAATACCTTTAGAACCAGACCATAGCGTTAAGTTAGAACCGGCAAGGTCAGCAGAGCCGCCAAGTAGTTCAGGTAACATAGCACCGAAAAAGCCAATCGCGTTTTGTGATGCTTTACGGCTGGCAATGCCTTCCGCTTTATCTTGAGACTCTTGAATAAAGGCGTTTGCCTTTTCTTCAAATTCTGCAGGAAGTTCGCCCGTGATAACACGACGCTTATATTCAGCAGCTAGCTCAGGGAAAGCAGCAGTATAAGCTGCAAACTTCTCGTTCCAGCTTGCTTCGTTTGAAGCGCCAGAATCTTTAGCATCCCAACCTTCATAAACGGTTTCAGGAATTTCAAATGCAGCGTGATCCCAACCAAGGAACTCACGTGCAGCTGCAATTTCAGCGTCACCCAGTGGTGCACCGTGGCAGTCATGGCTGCCAGATTTGTTTGGCGAACCAAAACCGATGGTGGTTTTGCAACAGATCATTGTTGGCTTGTCAGTGACAGCCTTAGCAGCTTCGATTGCCGCGCGGATAGCATTGCTATCGTGGCCATCTACGTCAGCAATAACATGCCAGCCGTAAGCTTCGAAACGCTTAGGTGTATCATCGGTAAACCAACCTTCAACATGGCCATCAATAGAGATACCGTTGTCATCCCAGAAAGCCACAAGCTTACCAAGACCTAACGTACCTGCTAATGAACATGCTTCATGAGAGATACCTTCCATCAAACAACCATCACCTAAGAAGCAGTATGTGAAGTGATCAACAATATCGTGACCTGGCTGGTTGAACTGTGCAGCCAATGTCTTTTCAGCAATCGCCATACCAACCGCGTTACTAATACCAGCGCCTAATGGGCCAGTCGTTGTTTCAACACCTGGAGTGTAACCATATTCAGGGTGACCCGGTGTTTTAGAATGCAACTGACGGAAGTTTTTCAACTCTTCAATTGGCAATGCGTAACCCGTAAGGTGCAGCAAAGAGTATATAAGCATAGAGCCATGACCATTTGATAATACAAAACGGTCACGATCAACCCACTCAGGGTTGTTTGGGTTGTGCTTAAGGAAATCATTCCATAGCACTTCAGCGATGTCAGCCATCCCCATTGGTGCACCTGGGTGACCAGAATTGGCTTTTTGAACGGCATCCATGGTTAATGCACGGATTGCGTTAGCGAGTTCTTTACGAGATGACATGCTCTCTCCTGCGTAGTGTTGGGGTATTGAGGCTTAGATCTAGCGAAGGAGGCAGCAACTTTGGTATTTGCTTTACCTTCACTACAGCAAAATTTGGAGCCATATTTTCGCCTACTAGACTGTAGGACGCAAATTTAATTCGCCCAGAATGAAAAAATCGATACATATTAGCCAATAGCGATGACAAGCTAACCATATTTAACAACACGTTAACCCACCTTTAGTGCACTAAATCTTAGTTAAAATAAGATATTTATCTATTTGCTAGCGAACCCAAGGTGCATTGATCATTTTTTTATCAGAACAAGTACCAAAATAACACCGCTAACAACAACTTTATCAGCAACTTATACAAACTTAAGCTTATTAACCATGTATTTATTAAGGACATAATAGCGTGGATTACTGCACAAAATTAACTGAAAGGGGGTGTCTTCTTTTTTGTTTTCCACTAAGATAGCCGTCTAGATGTAGATACTTCTACACATTCAAATTGTATAAAGACGAGATTTTCCATCATGGCAAAGCACTTGTTCACCTCTGAGTCTGTCTCAGAAGGTCATCCAGATAAAATCGCCGATCAGATTTCTGATGCGGTATTAGACGCAATTTTGGAGCAAGATCCAAAAGCACGCGTAGCATGCGAAACTTATGTCAAAACTGGCATGGTTATGGTTGGCGGTGAAGTGACTACTTCAGCCTGGGTTGATATCGAAGAGATCACCCGTAAGACCGTACGTGAAATCGGTTATACCCATTCTGATATGGGTTTTGACGCCGACTCTTGCGCTATATTAAATGTCATTGGTAAGCAGTCTCCAGACATTAACCAAGGTGTTGATCGCGCAGACCCTAAAGAACAGGGTGCCGGTGACCAAGGTCTTATGTTTGGTTATGCCAACAACGAAACTGACGTACTTATGCCTGCGCCGATCACGTATGCACACAAGCTCGTGAAACGTCAGTCTGAAGTACGTAAAGACAAGACGCTTTCGTGGTTACGTCCTGATGCGAAAAGCCAAGTGACTTTTGCTTATAACAGTGATGGCAGCATCCATGGTATCGACGCCGTTGTGCTTTCTACACAGCATAGCGAAGACGTCAACCAAGCCGATCTCATTGAAGGCGTAATGGAAACCATCATCAAGCCAATACTACCGGCTAAGTGGTTATCTAAAGACACTAAGTACTTCATCAACCCAACTGGCCGTTTTGTTATCGGTGGTCCAGTAGGTGATTGTGGTCTAACCGGTCGTAAGATCATCGTTGATACTTATGGCGGCATGGCTCGTCACGGTGGTGGTGCTTTCTCAGGTAAAGACCCATCAAAAGTTGACCGCAGTGCAGCATACGCAGCACGTTACGTTGCAAAGAACATTGTTGCAGCCGGTCTTGCTGATCGTTGTGAGCTACAAGTGTCTTATGCCATTGGTGTTGCAGAGCCAACATCAATCAGCATCGAAACATTCGGCACTGCTAAAGTGGCTGAAGAGTTATTGATTGATCTAGTACGTCGTCACTTCGACCTACGTCCATATGGCTTAACAGAGATGTTAAACCTAGCCCGCCCAATCTACCTTGCGACGGCAGCATATGGCCACTTTGGTCGTGAAGAGTTCCCTTGGGAAGCGACAGACAAAGCTGAAGCACTACGCGCTGACGCAGGTCTTTAATCTTCACTGATTAATTCGGCAAGCTTGCAATTAAAACCGCCTACCGGCGGTTTTTTTATGTCTGGAACATTTATGAAGATTTGCCATGGATGGTAAAAAATCTTCGTTATGTCTGGAACATTTATGAAGATTTGCCATGGACGGTAAAAAACCTTCGTTATGTCTGGAACATTTATGAAGATTTGCCATGGATGGTAAAAAAATGCTGTGTGTCACAATGTTGCTTTGTAGGTATCATGAGCAGATTGATACTATTACGCAAGACGCCATAAACTCATCCTTGAGGGCTTAACCGCAGCATCTGCCGTGTAGGACATACCAATGCAACGCAGACATGGATGTCTTAGAGTTGCCCTGCTGCAGACACTTGCTCCATATGTATCAACCTTCTCACTATTTACATTCAGAGTTCATAGGCAACTATTATTACATCACAGGAAAAGGTATCAATAGTGGAATTGACTTGGGTCGACGCAAGCCAGCGCAATGAGGTGAAGAAGTTCTATCGCCAACATATGCCTTATGCACGGCTGTTACAGAAAGAGTCTGTTTGCGTGTTAAGCCAAACCGATCCTAATCTTGATAGTTTGGGTGAGATTATTGCCGCTGCACGTATTCGGCCAATTGGTCAGTTAGCTATTTTAACTGGCATGTTAGTGCACCCAGAATTTCGTGGCCAAGGTATTGGGCATCAGCTAATGCAGCAACTTGAATCTACTCTCTGTGATGGTAATACATATATTTTTGCACTCGCCCCGCTTGAACAATTTTATGCCCAACATGGATTTAGCGTCATTGAGACAGCGCCCAATGATATAGCGCAGTTGTTTTTGAAGTATCAGAGGGATGGCGATAGGTTAGTGTTAATGGGATTAACACCTTCTATCTGAGGTTCACTGAGGCCTAACGGCCTAGTTAAATTGTTGTGCTTCGCTCAACAAAACTGTATCAAGCTCTATCTACTAACTGAAAGGTAACTCCGGCAGCATTGATTCCAATGACCTGCGGTCAGCGCATGTGCAGCTACTGCTGAGGCACGCAGCAACTCTCAATAAAAGAAAGGGTCCATGTAACCTCAACGAAAACATCTGACCTCCATGGACGGAGGGAATGCCAAATTCTGTATGGAACAGAATTGGCCATGTCATGGACGGTCATTGCCGCATCTACACTGGGTTAGAAAAGCACAATCGTCTAGCATCAGAGTTACTAATTATAAAAGTTTAACCTGACCCCATTTATCCAGGATATACGGTAACGGCCACTTAAGCGGACAGAAATAGTTGGCTAAAATAGTGTAGCGAAGCGAAACATAGCCAACTATTGATGTTCCGTTTAAAGTTCTTGCTATATGCTTTTTAGTGCACTACAAAGCTACTTCCATTTTAAAATATGCAACATCAGCTTTATAAAAACGATCACTGCACTTATACATTTCAAAACGCTCATAAAACCCTAAAGCAGATTCTCTAGCGTCACACCAAAAAACTTTCGCCTGAGTGTTTTTTAGATCACGAATGATAAAATCTAACATTTTAGAACCGATACCTTGGTTTTGAAAGCAAGCATCGGTAGCAAATTTTCTTAAGCGAGCTTTTTCTGCTTTTAGATAAATAGAAGCAACACAAATAAGCTCATTATTGATGAATGCACCAAAATGAATACCTTCCTCATCACCATCAACCTTACAAAATTCAGGCGGCTCATTTGGCCATAAAACTTTATGACGAAGAGGAATAGTCTCTTTCCACTGAATACTTCTAATTTCCATATGTTTAACGAAACCTCCAGTGGTATATAACGCCCTGTTAAGGGGCAAAATTTAGTAGGCTAAAATGTTGAGGAACGAAAAACAGCCAACTGCATTTTGTCCTTATTAATTAGCTTGTTAGCTTACTTTTTAATCCTGACTTTCCATAAATGGTGACTCAATATAATACTTGTATAACCCATATACAAAACTACCAACAT
>NZ_PJBM01000217.1:0-6689 GCF_002836075.1 Shewanella sp. GutDb-MelDb
ATGATTTTTACCCAATTTGCCGCTGGGATATTTAATCGGCTCAAAATCCTTTCTGCACTCGAAGATATCGCGCGACGCTTATCGTTACGGATAACCCTGCCTGTTTCATCAACCAGTATTAAGTAGTCTTTAAGTGAGAAATTAATGCCTTTAGGCTGGTGTGCTCGTTCGTTACCAATGAAAGGTAATAGTTTCTTGGGCTGCTCACCTTTCAGAGCGGCTTTGACTCTTAGTTTGATACTGGTGAAGTCTGATTGCTCTGGTGTGTTAGCCATCTTAGCTCGAATAGGATTGAGCTCAACGTAAGCCATACAAGCAAGGACTGCAGCTTCATCAAGTAGAGCTTGTGACTTGAAACGCCCTTCCCAAAAGTGCCCGGTGCAGTTGTCCTCTAGATTGGCTTGTCGTGCGATAGGCTCATTTAAGCACCTCATAAACCAGCTTATATCACTGAGCCTTGAGCGATAGGTAGCAATAAGGTGTCTGAGTTGAACCACTAAATGCTCATCGATGACTTCACCTTTGGCGAATTTTTGCGTTAGCGCCGTGCCATTAAATAGCTTATGCCATTGTAAAACAACCTCTCTATCTGACCAGTTGTTCACCGTCTCTAGATCAATATAAAGCACAATATGCAGATGGTTACTCATCACTGCGTAAGCCGCTACATCAATAGCAAACACCTCGGAGAGCTTAAGTATTTGCGTTTCAACCCAACCACGGCGGTGGTCGTAGTTCTTACCAGCGTATTTATCATCGCCACACAAGAAAACGCGCCGAACAACTCGGCTGCAACAGTGGTAATAGGGAGTGTCTTCAATGCTAATTAGGGTTCGTCTTGGGCGCGGCATACAACCTCCTTGTTAAATGCTCGTTCAAAGCATAGTAGAAGGTCGCTATTGAGGCCATTAACTATGGCTGTCTATGTATTTATTTGCACTCAGCAAGGTCTGAAGGTTTTCCTGATAATGTCTTTCAAAAACAAGCTTACCCAGCTCTTCAACTACTTTAGTTGTATTACTAAGTCTAGAGTGCTTCGCCTCCTTAACATTTGAAAAAAGCAAAGAATCAGCATACTTTTCATACTCTCCTTTCCCTTTAAAGTAAGCTACACTTCCTTCGTAGTCATCATGTATTTTTGTTGCTTTTATCGTAATGTCAAAATATTTACTCTTCCAAAACTCTCGTTCGTCTTCATTAAGAATATTTAGTAGTGCCTTATACTGAACATCTAACTTGTTAAGATATTCTTTTGTTTCACTTGAATGCGCAGGTAAAACGAAAAAGAAAGTCATGATAATTATTTTTAAATACTTCATTTATAAATCCAATACCTCTGTAGGCACATAACGCCGCAATAAGCGGACTAAAACAGTGGGTTATAATGTGTAAAAATCGAAGCGTAACCCACTGTTTTGGTTCGGTTTAACCACCTTGTTAGTTGCGTTTTAAATGTGGGCGAACGTATTGTTCTAACTTTTCAATGGCTGAGTTGATCGAAAGAGTTATTTCATCATTTTCTTCTCTCATCGATTTCCAAACACGGCTTCTCATTTTTTTAGCTAAATCGGAATCACATTCAAAATTTTCGTTATCCTGCATTTCATTATCTACAACAGCCTGCATCCCAACTCGTAACAGTTGTGCGTTTTTTCTAAGGTCTTGAATTAGTTGCTTAATATCAGCCCCCCAAAGTGCTTCAGCCTCTAAACCTTGCGCATCCAATTCGTATACAGCTTCAACAACTGGCTTCCACCTATTTGAAAATACGTACGACCAAAATTCTGCTTTATATTTTGAAGCTCTATTATGTGGATCATAATTTTCTGGAAATTCATTGGGTAGAGTCATAGGCGATCTGGAAGACTCAATCTCATCTCTAAATTTATACACAGCACGGATAAGAAGTCTAGCAACCTCAAAATCAGCTTTACCCTTTAATTCTCGAGCCCAATTTTTGACTCCATAAACGGCTACAGATACTGTTCCTAATGCGCATAAACCTAATACAATATCTTTAATTAATGTAACAATTTCATTGATACTCAAACAATACTCCTAGAAGCAACTAACGCCCACTTAAGCGGACAGAAATAGTTGGCTATAATTGTGTAGCTGAGCGAAACAGCCAACTGTTTTTGTTCCGTTAAAAGTGCTTGTTATAACTCATCCCATTCTCGCAGCGTTGATCAATGGCTTTGCATTCCACTCCATAAATGCCTCTAGACTTAATACCCAATGAAGACTATCGAAGTTAACTGCATTTAGTAACAATAATATAGTTTTGGGATCATCTCTTAATGAACCCATTTCTATTTTTGAATTTGAAGTGTTATCTCCAAGATGTTCAAGTGACCTTTTTTTAGAGTTACTTTGGCTTTTTCCAACTTTAATAACTCCATAACTTGGGTGCCAAAAAATATAAACCCCAGGGCTATTAATGTCATTTGAAGAACTATTACTTGCCTCACTAATTGAAAGTTCAAATACATTAAAATGCTTCAATAATGTTGAGAATTCCTTTTCAAAAATAGACCTTACTTCTGATAGAGATAACATGTCGAAGTATCCTTGAGTTATAACGCCTTGCTAAGCGGAAAATAATGGTTGGCTATAATCGCGAAGCGATGGCCAACTGTTATTTTCCGTTTAAGCAACTTGTTAGGCATTTATTAACTGCTGCCAGCTAATTCCCCAACCAAGAGATGGAATCGAAGGTATTGGTGGAATAGATGGAATTGAAGGGATAGGTGGTATTGACGGTATTGGCGCGATAGGTGCTATAGAACAAATTGGTAAAATAGGGCCACCTGTTGCGCCACTTATGAAAGCCACAGCACCACCGCGTTGATCACGAAAGAGTCCATTAGAAAATATGCCTAAATGTCGCCCATTATGGCTGTAAATATTATCACCGTTTATAACTGCGATATGGCTTCCATTTAACTGGTAAATATTTTGATTATCTTGCCAAGCTACAACTTGACCATTGTTGCTATAAATTGGATTCATACACTACTCCTTTTAAACGACTTGTTAGCTGCCTTGACTACGGACTAAGGTTAAAGGCACTTGGTTCACGAATTCACGAGCTACATCTCTAAATAACCATGTGCCGACTAAAGAGTGACCACCATCATGTAACTTAAGTAGAGTCGTTGCATATGAAGTTACACGTTTATCTTTAGGCGTAAAATTTAGGGTTACATACCCTTCCCACATATATCCACTTACATCGAAATCCAAGTTAACGTCTTTTTCTGGGTTTTTAAATTTAAATAAAAATGAACCAGTTAAATGATGAGCACTTTGAGCAAGAAAAAGGTTAAATTCAGTTTCAAAAACATCTCCGTTATCTGGATTATCGTTTTTACCAAAACCGCTCCATTGCCCTGCAATGTTAACGCCTTGATATTTCGTAGCCTCCATAAAAGGAATAACTTTAGTTACCCACAAGGACTTTATTAGGAAAAGTACTGCTGTAGTACAAATACCTGTAATTATTCCGATAACACCTTGTTCGATAATTGTACTCATAGTCTTCCTTGGCAGCTAACATTTGTATATACGGCTTGCGCGTTTTGCCAAACCATGTTGAGAAAGCGTGCACAGTAAAAAGTCTGAAAAAAACATTAATAACAGCTTATTAAACATTTACGCTGAAGATTGTATCCAATACACCTAGGGAGAAAAGTGAGTCGCACACTTTGCTTTCCGGTTATCTGAACTTTTCATGAGCGCACACTTACATCTTACTGAATTTACGCCTCTTTTTCTTTTCACTCAATAGCAAACCGCGAACTGATTGCGCATAATTTGATGATTATCCGCACAAAGCCAATAATACTGTATAAAAACACTAACACTGTACTTTCCGACTGATGAGAAAAAATATTGCAAAGAGGTCTGTGCTGTATTGGACGAATTGCTGACGTAAACTCGTTTTGGGGCATAACTGAGCCACCCTCCTCCCTTTTAACCACCGTGCAGGCAATAAAAAGCCCATCAATTGATGGGCTATATATCTAAAGAGCAAAAGCTACTGCAATAATAGAATTAACTTGCTGCTTTGTCTTTACGCGCTTGATGCAATTTCTTATAGCTTTCAATCAATCTTAAGTGTGGCTCTATGCCTTCAAGCTTCATGCTGGTCTGCGTCAGGCCAAAGAACTTCACTTCACCGGTAACAGAACCGACTACGTTTTGCATGTTCTCTTTACCAAACATTCTATTGAAGTTACCAATAAAGTGTTCGAGCTCGAGTTCGTCGTCCATGGTGACTTCAAGGACTGCATTAACCGCTTGATAGAACAAACCACGCTCTACGGTATTGTCGTTGTACTGTAGGAATTCAGCGACAAGCTCCATCGCATTTTCTAACTCGCCCATTGCTAGATAGATAAGGATTTTAAGCTCGATGATAGTGAGCTGGCCCCAAACAGTGTTCTCGTCAAACACAATGCCAATTAATGTCGGAATATCCGTTTGGTTATCGAGTTGACTCTCTTCGAGTCGCTCAACTAAGCCTGCCAGTTGGTCATCATCTAGAGAATGAAGATTTAAGATATCTTCGCGATAATGCAGCGACTTATTGGTGTTGTCCCAAATCAAATCTTCGACGGGATAAACTTCTGAGTAATCCGGCACGAGTATACGGCACACTGACGCGCCTAACTGATCAAACTCAGCTATATAAGCTTCTTTGCCAATATCAGCTAATATGCCAAAGAGGCTCTGAGATTCTTCTTCATTGGTGCCTGAGAAATCCCACTCACAAAAATCATAGTCATGCTTGCTGCTAAAGAAGCGCCATGAAATAACACCGGTAGAATCGATAAAGTGCTCAACAAAGTTCTCTGGTTCAGTCACTGTCATGCTATCGAACGTCGGCTTAGGGACATCGTTTAAGCCCTCAAAGCTACGACCTTGTAGTAGCTCAGTCAAACTACGCTCAACGGCGACTTCAAAACTTGGGTGTGCGCCAAAAGAGGCAAATACACCGCCCGTTCTTGGGTTCATCAAGGTGACACACATAACAGGGAATTGGCCACCCAGTGAGGCGTCTTTTACTACAACAGGGAATCCGCGTTCTTCTAAGCCTTGAATACCCGCTAAAATACTTGGGTACTTTTCAAGTACCGCCATAGGGACATCTGGCAGAACGATTTCTTGCTCAATGATTTGTCTTTTAACGGCGCGCTCGAATATTTCTGATAAGCATTGCACCTTCGCTTCAGCTAGGTTATTGCCCGCGCTCATGCCGTTACTTAAAAATAAGTTTTCAATTAGGTTAGACGGAAAGTAAACCGTTTCACCATCAGAGTGACGCACATAAGGGATAGAACAAATGCCACGTTCAGTCATACCTGAGTTAGTGTCGATAAGATTAGAACCCGCCAGCTCTTCGTCTGGATTGTAAATGTCTAAACAATGCTGGTCCAAAATGCCTGCAGGTAGTGAGTCATCCTCTTCTAACGCAAACCATTTTTCATTTGGATAATGAACAAACTCACTGTTGGCGATCTCTTCACCGAAGAATTGATCGTTATAAAAGAAATTACAGTTTAAGCGTTCAATAAACTCGCCCAGCGCTGAACAAAGCGCACTCTCTTTTGTTGCGCCCTTACCGTTGGTAAAACACATTGGAGATGCGGCATCACGGATGTGCAAAGACCAAACATTAGGCACAATATTACGCCATGACGATATTTCTATCTTCATCCCTAAATCAGCTAGCATGCTGGTCATATTGGTAATCGTTTGCTCAAGCGGCAAGTCTTTACCTAAGATGTAGGTGCTAGCATCGCCATCGGCTTGTCCCATCAACATCGCGTTAGCGTCTCCGTCGAGGTTTTCAACCGTTTCGATTTTAAACTCAGGCCCCGTCTGAACAACCTTTTTTACAGTACAGCGGTCGATTGAACGAAGAATCCCCGTTCTGTCTTTCTCTGAAATATCTGCTGGTAGCTCAACTTGGATTTGAAATATTTGGTTATAGCGATCTTCAGGGTCAACAATGTTGTTTTGCGACAGTCTGATGTTTTCCGTTGGAATATCTCTAGCCTTACAGTACACCTTGATAAAATAGGCGGCGCATAGCGCTGACGAAGCTAAGAAATAGTCAAAAGGGCTAGGGGCTGAACCGTCGCCTTTGTAACGAATAGGCTGATCTGCAGTGACGGTAAAGTCATCAAACTTTGCTTCAAGTCTGAGGTTGTCGAGAAAGTTAACTTTGATTTCCATTGAAATAGTGTCCAGAGTCGTGCGTTGTCAATCGGCTAGCGTGCCTTAATGGTGAGAATTATCGGTGTTTTTGAGGCAATAGTCTTGGGTTAATTACGTAATTTGCTTAATTAGCCGAGTTTAGTGTGTGAACGGTGGCCACGGTGATCAATCTCCTCGCACCATAGATACTGCTCGCCTTATCATTCTGAGCTCAGAAACAAACATTTAGAAGTCACTTGAGTATAAAACGGTCGCTTGGTCAAAGAAGCAGCGTCCATCTATAGATCCCACTGAGTTAAAGAATTTCAGATGCGCTAGGCCTATCAATTGTCCTGCTATAAGGCCATACTGAAGCAGTTATTGATTGAATTGGCTTTTATACTAAAAGTCACTGATTACTTCAATCCTTAGGCTGGTTCAAACTGGCTTTGGGTGTATCACGTAAAAAGGTGGAAAGTATTATG